>JAEZEN010000402.1 GCA_023433185.1 Pseudomonadota bacterium
GGCTGGGGCGCCTCGGGCCGGAACGGCGGCCAGCTCCATACCGGCCAGCGGCGCGACCAGGACTGGCTCGCGGGCAGGCTCGGGCGCGACGAAGCGCGGGGTTTGTGGAACCTCGCCGAGGAGGCCAAGGCGCTGACGCTGGGCCTGATCGCCCGCCACCGTATCGACTGCGACTGGCGCGCCGGGCTCATCGAGGCGGTGCACAAGGCCCGGCTGGTCGACGAGGAGCGGGCCTATGTCGACACGCTCCGCACCGAGTACGGCTACGAGGCCGTCGACTGGCTCGACCGAGAACGGGTGACGGCGGCGACCGGCACGCCGCACTATCATGGCGGCCGGCTCGACCGCGGCGCCGGGCATCTCGACCCGCTGAAGTTCGCCCGCGGCCTCGGCCGGGCCGCAAGCGCCGCCGGCGCCCGCATCTTCGAGGGCAGCACGGTGACGGTGATCGCGGGCGACGCGACGACCGGCTTCCGGCTGCGCTGCCGATCCGCGGCGGCCGGGGGGACCGTCGAGACGACCGTCGCCGCCGACATCGTGCTCCTCGCCGGCAACGGCTATCTGCATGGCCTCGATCCCGAGGCCGAGGCGCGGGTGATGCCGATCGACAACTACATCCTCGCCACCGCGCCGATCGGCGCCGGGCGACCGGGCGGCCTGATCCCGGGCGGCGAGGCGGTCTCGGACTCGCGCTTCGTCGTCTACTATTTCCGCCCGACCGTCGACGGGCGGCTAGTCTTCGGCGGCGGCGAGACGTATTCGCGGACGCCGCCGCGCGACCTCGCCGGCTTCGTGCGGCGCCACATGGTCCGGATCTATCCCCAGCTCGGCGACGTGAGGATCGACCACGCCTGGGCCGGCACGCTGGCGATCACGCTGAAGCGCCTGCCGCTGATCCGCCGGCTGCGGCCGGGCGTCTACGTCGCCTCGGGCTATTCGGGGCAGGGGGTGGCGCTCGCCCCCTTCGCCGGCAAGGTGATCGCCGACGCGATCGGCGGCGACCCGGCGCGACTCGACCGCTTCGCCGCGCTGCCGGTGCCGCCCTTCCCCGGCGGCCGCCTGCTGCGCTATCCGGCACTGGTCGCGGGGATGACCTGGTACGCGCTCCGCGACCGGCTGTAGGGGCGTGCGGCGTCAGGCGACCGGCGTCAGCGCCTTCGCCTCGGCGAGGCTGAGGCGGACCAGCCCGCCGCCGTCGAAATAGACGAAGGCGAGGGTCTTCCGCCGCGAGGTCATGGCGGCGGGGAGCGGGTCGTAGCGGAAGCTCGCGCCGCCGAGATGCGGGGTCAGCGTGCCGATGTCGGTGGCCGCATTGGCCTCCACGCGGAGGAGGGACAGCACCACGCCGTCGCGCCCCTTGCCGGTGAAGGGGACGCCGGCGAGGCGGAGGAAGCTCGTCGGGTCGGGCGCCGCCGGGAAGGCTTCGAGGAAGGCGGTCTCGACGAGGTCGAGGTCGGGCTCGGCGGGGGCGGACTCCGGCGCCGCCTGGCCGGGCGGCAGGTGCGGCGTCTGCCACTGCGTCGCGCCGCGCGGCGCGTTGTGGCCGATCCCGTGCGAGCCGTGGTCGTGGCCGCCGTGGCGGTGGTGGAGGTGGCCGTCATGCGCCATGGTCAGAAGCTCACCGGCTTGTCGATGATCGCCTTGTGGGCGCCCATCTTGCCGTTGGCGACCATCGCGCCGAGCACCTCTACCACGACGCGGACGCCGACCAGCGCGGTGATGTCGGAGGTGTCGTAGGGCGGCGAGACCTCGACGACCTCGACCCCGCAGACGCCTTCGGCGGCGACCAGGCCGAGGATCTTCAGCGCCTCGCGGGGCAGGAAGCCGCCCGGCTCGGGCCAGCCGGTGCCGGGCACGAAGCCGCAGTCGAGACTGTCGACATCGAAGGAGATGTAGACCGCATCGGTGTCCTTCCAGGCGAGCTCCAGGGCGATCTCGGCGGTCTTCTCGAGGCCGATGCGCTCGATGTCGTCGATGGTGAGCACGTTGGTCCCGCGCTTCCGCGCTTCTTCGACGCCCGGCCGCGGCACCTGCCAGCCCCCGATGCCGAGCTGGACGAGGTTCTTCGGCGAGACGTTGGGAAGGTTCGTCGCCCAGAACCACGGCGTGGTGTGCATCCGCTCGTCGAGATCCTTCTCCTGGATGTCGATGTGGCGGTCGAAATGGATGATGCCGATGCGCTTCGAGGTGCATTCGGCGATGCCGCGCACGCAGGGAAAGCCGATCGAGTGGTCGCCGCCGAGCATGACGGGCAGCGCGCCGGACGAGAAGACGTGGCTGACGCCGCGGCTGATCTGGTCGAAGCTCTTCTCGAGGTTGGCGGGGATGGTGAACACGTCGCCGACGTCGCAGAGGGTCATCTGCTCGCGGAGGTCGACGCCGAGCTCGTAATTGTAGGGCGTGTAGAGGGCCGAGATGCGGCGGATGCCCTGCGGCCCGAAGCGGGTGCCGGGGCGGTAGGTGGTGCCGGAATCGAAGGGGATGCCGAGCACGGCGGCGTCGTACCTGCCGACGTCGCGGACGTTCTCGACATAAGGCGCCTTGAGGAAGGTGTTGATGCCGGCGAAGTGGGCAGCTCGCCGCGGGCGAAGGTCGGGATCGACTTGTCGGTCAGCGACTCCGAGCCGGGCAGGCCCATGTCGAGCGCCCATTTCTCCTCGCGCCGCCAGCCGTCCGAGGACAGTCGGCCCTCGGCCTCGAGCGCCTTCCAGCCCTGGGTTTCGCGGGCGCTGAAGTCGGGATGGTGGCGGCGCGCGCGCTCCGGCGCGGCGATGGGGCCGGCTCGGCGATGGCGCTTCTCGCGGGGGGCGTCGGGGCTCATGGCGGGAGTC
>JAEZEN010000421.1 GCA_023433185.1 Pseudomonadota bacterium
CCGGCCACTTTCCCCCTATGGCGCCTCCAAGCTCGCGATGGAGGGATACCTTTCAGCGTTCGCAGGGGCCTACGGCCTGGGCACGGTGGCTTTGCGATTTTCCAATGTCTACGGACCGCATTCCTACCACAAGGGCAGCGTTGTCGCGGGGTTCCTCAAGCGGGTTCTCGATGGCGAGGAACTGGTCATCTACGGCGATGGCGAGCAGGTCCGTGACTTCCTGTTCGTGGGCGATCTGGTCCAGGCCGTGCAAAAGGCGATCGAGAGCCGTGTGACCGGCGTGTTCCAGCTGGGTAGCGGGCGTCCGACGCGCATCAACGACCTCGTCGCCGATATCCGTCGGGCAACAGCACATCCCGAGCTGGCGGTTCGCTACGTCGCGGCGCGGCGCGGCGAGGTTCTGGCGACCTGGTGCGACGTGACCAGGGCGCGCCGCGAGCTCGGCTTCGAGCCGGCCACGTCTCTCACCGACGGTCTTGCAAGGACATGGGCCTGGTTCGAGGCCGAACGTGCGCGGGACGAAGCACAGCACCCGTGACGCGCGTCATCGGGCAGGCGGCACCCGGATTTGCGAAGGGGATGACCGCCTCCCTGTCGGCCCGTCTGTCATGGCGGTGCCACCCCCCGAGACCTCGGCGGTTGACATCATGGCCGTGAGTCGGGGATTGAGGTACTACAGGCGTCGGAGACCTGCGGTTCGCGTTCGGTCCGGCAAACGCAAGGACGCAAGGGGTACGATGGCGACGGTTCTGGTTCTCGGCGGCGACGGATTCTGCGGCTGGCCGACTGCGCTGCATCTCAGTGCGCAAGGCTACAGCGTGGTTGTCATCGACAATCTGTCGCGACGCCATATCGACAACGAGCTCGAAGCGACCTCGCTCACGCCTATCCAGCCGATGGGCACGCGGCTGAGGGCCTGGAGCGAGATCAGCGGTCGGGAGATCCTCTTTCACCATCTCAACGTGGCGAAGGAGTTCGCCGAACTGCTCGGACTGATCGAGCGCTACCGGCCGGTAGCCATCGTTCACTTTGCCGAGCAACGCGCTGCGCCCTACTCGATGAAGACGGCCAAGCACAAGGTCTACACCGTCGACAACAATCTCAATGCCACCAACAACGTACTGGCGGCGATCGCCGAAAGTGGCCTCGACATCCACCTGGTGCATCTCGGGACGATGGGGGTCTACGGTTACTCCAGTGCCGGAATGGAGATCCCCGAGGGGTACCTGAAGGTAAAGGTGGGCGGGGAGGACGGCCAACTGCTCGAACAGGAGATACTCCACCCCGCCAACCCGGGCAGCATCTATCACCTGACCAAGGCCCAGGATGCGCTGCTGTTCCAGTTCTACAACAAGAACGATCGCATCCGCATCACCGACCTGCATCAGGGTATCGTCTGGGGTACGCAGACCGAGGAGACCCGCAGGGACGTCAGGCTGATCAACCGATTCGACTATGACGGCGACTACGGGACGGTGCTCAACCGCTTCCTGATGCAGGCAGCGGTCGGCCATCCGCTCACGGTCCACGGCACCGGAGGGCAGACCCGCGCCTTCATCAACATCCAGGACACCGTTCGTTGCGTTCGCCTGGCGATCGCGAACCCACCGGCGAAGGCCGACCGCGTCCAGGTGCTGAACCAGATGACCGAGACCCATCGCGTGCGCGATCTCGCGAAGATGATCAGTCGCCTGACCGGGGCGCCGGTCGACTATGTGTCGAACCCCCGCGCCGAAGCCGACGAGAACGAATTGAAGGTCAGCAACAAGACGATCCTCCGGCTCGGCCTGCGGCCGATCCTGCTTCAAACGGGACTGCTGCAGGAAGTGACCGAGATCGCGCACAAGTACCGGGACCGTTGCGACTTCGACGTGATCCCATGCATGTCCTACTGGAACCGCGACCGCGTGGCCGCGTCGCAGGAAGCAGCCCCGCTCCGGGTTGCCCGAGCCTGACGGGCGGGGACGTCCGCGCTCGGCTTCCGACGGAAGGTCTCGATTCGCGGATCGTCGTGCGTGCTCATGGTGCGGACCACGGACACGCAACCGTCCGGGAGGCAACGCATGACGTGGGACGCATGACCGCGGGTACCGGCGTTGCCGACTTCCTGCTCACCGGCCTGCCGCGCAGCGGGACAACGCTGCTCACCGCCCTGCTCGACGACCCGCCCCGGTCTGTAGCGATCGGCGAACCGCGGTGGCAGCAAGAGTGGCGCCGGCGGAACGCGCCCGATCCCGAGGCCTTTGCCGTCTACTTGCGGGAGGACTTCGCACGGGTCCGTGCCGTGCTGCTGCGCGGTGAGGCCATCGAGGACCGGGTCGCAATGGACGGGCTGCCGCTGACCAACTACGTGCAGGACGGCGCGCGCGCCTTCGCATTCCGGGAGCGGCGCGAAGGGGGACTGGCACCGGACTTCCGCCTGGCCATGAAGTGGCCGGCGCTCTATACCGCCGTACTGCCGGCGCTGGTGGCGAGCGGCGCGTTCCGCATCATCGCGCAGTTGCGCGATCCGCTGGCGACGCTGCGCTCGTGGAACGCAACCGACTTTCCGATCGCCCGCGGGCGCCTGCCGGCGGGCGAGCCCTACTGGCCGGAACTGGCCGAACTGTGCGGCTCCGAGCGACCGCTCGCGGAGAAGCAGGCGCGGATCTGGGAGCTGTTCGCGAGCCGTTATCTCGCGCTGGGTGAACGAATCACGCTGCTTCGCTACGAGGATCTGGTCTCCGATGCGGCGGCGACGGCGCGCCGCCTGGGGCTGGAATTTGCGGACGTGGCGGTGGTGCCGCGCCCGGATCGGCCAGATCCGGACCCGGCGGCGACCCGCGCGATGGCCGCGGCGATCGAGGCCTTCTGTCCCTCGGCGCGACGGCTCTATCCGAACCGGTGAGAGACCGGCGATGACCCGTCTCTGGCTATACTGGGAGAACCCGGCCGGCGGCGCGCCGCCGCCGCATGTGCTGCTCTGCAGCCGCATCCTCCGGCGGGTCTGTCTCGGCTGCGACATCCGCCTCGTCACGCCTGACAACGTCCGGCACTACCTGCCGGACTACGATCCGCGCCTCGGCCGGATCCGCGTCGTCGACCGGCCCGGCACGGAGATCGCGGTGCGCTGCGACTTCATTCGCGCGTTCCTGCTCGAGCGCCATGGCGGACTCTATGTCGACACGGACTGCATCGCCCTCCGCGACTTCGCAGAGATCGGTGGAAGGCTGTCCAAGGCGGAGTTCGTGGCCATGCGGCGCGTGACGTCGAAGGCGCAGCACATTTCCGTGGGCCTCTACGGTTCGGTCGCCGGTGGGGCCATCATCTCGGCCTATGGGGAGGCGCTGCGGAATCTCCTGCGGGAAAGGACCGACCTGAGATACATCGAGGCGGGTCAGACCCTGCTGACGCCGCTCGTCGATCGCTACAGCGAGACCTGCGAACTCCTGCCCGAGCACCTCGTTCACCCGGTCACCGCGCCACGGCAGAGCGCGTTCCTGCGGACGGATGTCGAGCCCGCCGAGATCATCGCGCCGGAGGCCTTCGGCTTCATGCTGTTCCACCGCACGTTCGAGGAGGCGCTGGCCGGCTGGAGCCTGCGCGATCTCTACTACGGCGACATCCTGCTCTCGAAGGTCTTCCGACGCTGTCTGCCGGAGGTGGAGTTCGTCGCGCTGGAGCGCGATGCCGCGGCGTTCGGCGCCCGGGCGCTCATGGCGGGGGACGCGCTGCCTTGTCCTCAAGCGCATGGTCGAGTTCGAACCGCAAGGGCTGTCCGTCCGCGCCCGTCCGCCCCTCGCCCCGCAGCAGCGCCAGATAGGCGTCGATCGCGGTCGCCGGGTTGTCGCCCGGCCCCCAGGGGCGATCCGGGAAGCTGCCGGCGGGCAGGCGCTCGACGATCGTGTCGAAGACAATGCAGTAGCTGCCGGTCGCGACGAGTGGCGCGTAGAGTTCAAGCTCCGCGAGGACATGATCGTGCGTGTGGCTTGAATCGAGGCAGACCAGGACCCGCTCAAAGCCGGCGGCGATCTCCCGGACCCGATCCGCGACGCTCGGATCGAGAGAGGGCCCTTCTATCAGCTCCAGGCGGCGGCGCAGGGGATGGTCGTCGAGCGCCGCCCGGTTGTGCGCGCGAATGTCGATGTCGACCCCCACGACCCGGCGCTTCGGCGCCCGCGGGTCGAGTGTCTCGCCACGCTCCGCCGCGTCGCAGAGCTCGAGCAGGGCGAGCAGCGAGGCGCTCAGGACCAGCGAGCCGCCGTGGGCGATACCGGTTTCGACGATCAGGTCGGGTTTCACCGCCCAGACGATCTCCTGCAGGGCGACCATGTCGGTCGGAACCTGGATGATCGGCCGCCCCATCCACGTGTAGTTGTACATGTAGCGGCTCTGGAAGGCCTGCTCGATCCAGCGGGCCGAAAGCGCCTGCCACTCGCTGGCGGCCGGATAGCCGGCGATGCGCGCGCGCTTCTCCCGCTCGAAGGCGACGATCGGGTCGTCGGGCCCCTCCGTCACGGCCGCTGTGCCTCCCGGGCATCCTCCACAAGGCCCGGCAGGTCGTCCAGGATCGCGTTCCCGGCGAGGCCGAACTCCTCCGCGATGCGACTGACGTCGATCGGCGGGAATGTCCGCGTCGGCCCCCCCGGCGCGAAGGACACCGGCGCGCCGGTGCACAGGCGGAGCGCCTCCGCCAGCTCGGCGTGACGCGTGGTCCGGCCGCTGCCGACGTTGTAGACGCGGTGCCGGCCGCCGCCGGCGATCAGCGCCAGGAGGCGTGCCGCCTCGGTTGCCGCGATGTAGTCCTTTGCGGATTCCGGCGATTCCCGAATCGTCACGCTGCCTCTCTCCTCCAGCTCGGCCAACACCGCGCCCAGGAAGTCGAGCCGGCTCTGGCCCGCCCCATAGACGGAGGCGAGCCGCGCGACGCGGACCCGGGGAGAGTCGTGCGACAGGCAGAGTGACTCGCCCAGCAGCTTGCTGCAATCGTAGAGCCCGTCTGCCGACGGCACCGCGCGCAGCGGGGTGTCCTCGTCCGCCGGCACCGCCGGGTCCAGTCCGCCGTAGATCCGGGTGCTGGAGAGGTAGAGCCAGGAGTCGTAGCGAAGCCGCTGCAGCAGGCGGCTGAGCAGGCAGACATGCGCCTCGACCGCTGCGAAACGCCGTTCGCGGAAATCGGCGGTCAGCCCGATGGCGTAGATCACGTGCCCGGCTTCGCCGCTTGCCTGGGCCACGGCGTCGCGCGGCGGCACCGCCACGTCGTGCCCCTCCGCCCGCAGGCGGGCGCAGAGATGACGGCCGACGAAGCCTTCCCCGCCGAAGACGGTAAACCTCACGCGCGGCCTGGCAGCGCTTCCGCCGCCACCTCCTGCATTGCCGGGACGGCCCGGACCAGGCGTCCGCCCCAGTCGTCGATATAGTGGAGCTGGGCCGCGATCTCGTCGGTCAGGTTCCAGGGCAGGATGACGACGCGGTCGGGCCGCTCGGCGCGCAGCCGTTCCTCGGAGACGACCGGAATGCGGCATCCGGGCAGGTACATCCCCTGCTTGGCCGGGTTGATATCGACCACGAAGGACAGCAGGTCCCGATGCACGTCCGCGAAGTTCAGGAGGGCCGTTCCCTTGGCCGCGGCCCCATAGGCGGCCACCTTGAGCCCCGCGCGCTCGGTCTCCTGCAGCCAGGCCAGGAAGTTCTTCCTGACCGTCTCGGCCCGGGCCTGCATATCGCTGTAGAACGCGCGATCGCGCACGCCGGAAAGCTGCTCCCGGCGAAGCAGTTCGGCAACGCGAGCGCTCGCCGGGCGGTGGGCATGCTCTGCGGACTCGGCGAAGACTCTCAGGCTGCCACCGTGGGTCGGCAGTTCCTCGACATCGAAGATGCGCAGGCCGCCGGCCGCGAAGATGTGTTCGACCGCCGTCAGCGAAAGATAGGAGAAATGCTCGTGATAGACCGTGTCGAACTGGTTCTCCTGGACCATGTTGAGGAGGTGCGGGAATTCGAAGCTCGCCACGCCTTGCGGCCGAAGAAGCAGGGCGATGCTGGCGACGAAGCCGTCGGGATCGGGGACATGGGCCAGAACGTTGTTGGCCACCAGCAGATCGGCCTGTCGTCCCGCCGCGGCGAGGTCGCGCGCCAGGTCCGGGCCGAGGAAGGCCTCGACGATCTCCAATCCGCGGGCCCGGGCCGTGCGGGCCGTCGCTGCGGTGGGTTCGATGCCGTAGCAGGGGATGCCGCGCGCGCGGACGTATTGCAGGAGGGCCCCGTCGTTGGCCGCCACCTCGATGACGCGACTCGCGGCGGTCAGGCCGAAACGCGCGATCGCCGCATCCACGAAGCGCTCGCTGTGGCGCAGCCAGGAGGCCGAGGCCGAGCTGAAGAAGGGGTAGTCTGCGGTGAAGAGTTCGTCGGGTCTGGCATGGTCCTCCGTCTGCACCAGCCAGCAGCTTTCGCAGACCAGAACCCGCAGCGGATAGCGGACTTCCGCCACGCTCAGTGCCTCCTCCGCGAGGAGCGCATTGACCAGCGGCATGGAGCCGAGGTCGAGGAAGGTAAGCGTCAGTGCCGCGCGGCAGTGGCGGCAGTTCATGGCAGAACCACTCCTTCGAAAGCCGGGTCGAGCGACGGAGCCGAGGCGTCGCGATCGGAAAGATCGGTGATCGGTTCCGGCCAGGCGATTGCCAGCCGCTGGTCGCAGGGGGCGATGGCCATCTCGGCGTCCGGCACGTAGGCGGCAGTGTGAAGGTACAGCTCGCAATCGTCAGCCAGGGTCTGGAAGCCGTGGGCGCAGCCCTCGGGAACGAGCAGCATCCGGGCATCCCCGGCGGTGAGCGTCGCGCCGTGCCAGCGCAGGAAGCTCGGCGAGCCGGCGCGCAGATCGACCGCGACGTCGAACACGGCACCGCGCAGGCACGCGACGACCTTGGTCTCGGCGTGCGGCGGCCGCTGAAGGTGCAGGCCGCGAACAGTGCCGCGCCGCCGTGTCAGCGTCCGGTTTATCTGCTCGATCCTCCGCCCGCCGAGGAGCGGCTCCATCTCCTCGCGGCAGTACACCCGCTCGAGCCAGCCGCGCCGGTCCGAAAGCGGCCGACGTTCAATCAGCACGACGCCCTCGAGTCCGGTGGGTGAGATATTGAAGCGGCGGTTCACGCTGTCGAGTCCCGATACCGAGTGATCTGTGCCAGCGTCTCCCTCCGCAGGTCACCACCATCGCGCCAGATCCGGTACCAGGCGGCGGTCTCCTCCAGCACCCGGGCGAAGGGCCATCGCGGGCTCCAGCCGAGCAGGTCCCGGGCGCGCGTCGAATCGATGCGCAGCACCTGGGTCTCGGCGATGTCCGACCGTTCCGGGTCGACTTCGACGGTCGCTTCCGGTCCCCAGGCGGCAGCCATCGCCCGCGCCACCGTGAGGACGCTCGCCTCACGGCCGGCTTCAGGACCGAAGTTCCATGCGGTCGCGAAGCGCTCTCCCTCCGGCGAGCAGAGGCATTCCGCCAGACGAAGGTAGCCGGACAGCGGCTCCAGGACGTGCTGCCAGGGGCGGATGGAGTGCGGGTGGCGGAGGCGCACCGCCGTGCCGGCGTCGAACGCGCGCACGCAGTCGGGCACCAGGCGGTCGCGGGCCCAGTCGCCGCCGCCGATCACGTTGCCGGCTCGCGCCGTGGCAAGCCGCGCCGCTCTCGGCGGGTCTGCGAAGTAGCTGGCGCGGTAGGCGGTCGCTACCAGCTCGGCACCCGCCTTGCTGGCTTCGTAGGGGGTCTGACCACCGAGCGGATCAATCTCTCGACAGGGGTAGGGCCAGGGGCCGGGGGCATAGCACTTGTCGCTTGTAGCCAGCACCACGGCGCGCAGATCGTCTCGGCCGCGCAGGCAGTCGAGCAGATGCGCCGTACCCATCACGTTGACCGAGAATGTCTCCAGCGGCCGCGCGTGGCCTTCGCGGACCAGAGACTGCCCAGCGAGGTGAAAGACGACCTCTGGGCGCGCCCGCGCCAGTGCTCGGTCCAGAGCTTCGGCGTCCCTCAGGTCGGAGCGCTGCTCATCGGAAAGGGCGTCGGCGACCCCCGCAAGTTCGAAAAGGGCCGGGGACGTGGGAGGGTCCAGAGCGTAGCCGTAGACCTCGGCGCCCATCTCGCGCAACCACAGAACCAGCCAGCTGCCCTTGAATCCGGTATGCCCGGTCACGAGCACGCGCCGGTCCCGCCAGAAGGCCTCCGCCGGCATCACCCGCTCTGGTCCCACACGTTCCAGGGCGCTCCTCCTTCGGTGTAGAGCCGCTCCAGGTAGTTCTGGTCCCGCATCGTATCCATGGGCTGCCAGAAGCCCTCATGACGGAAGGCCATCAGCCGGCCGGTCTTGGCAAGGCCGAGAAGCGGCGCACCTTCCCACGGCGTCTCATCACCCTCGATACAGTCCAGCACGCTGGGGGAGAGAACGAAGAAGCCGCCGTTGATCCAGCCGCCGTCGCCGAGCGGCTTCTCGGTGAAGGCCGCTACCTGGTCGCCGCTGCCGAGGTCCAGTGCACCGAAACGGCCGGGGGGACGAACTGCTGTCAGGGTCGCCGGTCGGCCATGGGCGCGGTGGAAGGCGAGCAAGGCGTCGAGATCGACATCGGCGAGGCCATCGCCCTAGGTAAGGCAGAAGTCCTCATCTCCCAGGAAGGAGGCGACCCGCTTGAGCCGCCCGCCCGTCTGGGTCTGCTCGCCGGTATCGATCAGGGTGACGGACCACGGCTCAGCCCGGCGCCGGTGCACTTCAACCTCACCACTGTCCAGGCGGATCGTCACGTCGGTGAGGTGCAGGGCGTAGTTCGCGAAATACTCCTTGATCATGTAGCCCTTGTAGCCCAGGCAGATCACGAAATCGGTCAGCCCGAAGTGGCTGTAGAACTTCATGATGTGCCACAGGATCGGCCGCCCGCCGATCTCCACCATGGGCTTGGGCCTGTCGACCGACTGCTCGCTGATCCGCGAGCCGCGTCCGCCCGCCAGTATCACGACCTTCATCAGTGCGAGATCGTCCCCTTTGGTGGCCAGCTGCGGATCGCCGCTCGCGTCCAGGTGTTCGTCTATCATGGTCGGGCAGCGCCCCGAAAGGGAGCCGGATGGTCAACTCACCGCCAGAGCAGCCCCTGCCCGGTTGGGAGCATCAGAATCCGGACGCCCAGTTCCTCGGCCACCTTGTCCAGATCGCGGCGTTGCACCGAATGCTTGGCGAAGCCGTAATCGTCGAACACCACGGGGGCGCCGGGCTGCAGGTGGGGCCAGAAGTACTTCAGCGCCTCGCATTCCGGGAACGCGACGTTCATGTCGATATGCAGGTAGGCGACGGCCGTCCCGCGATAGTGGACGAGGCTGTCGGGGACCGGACCTTCCACGATGCGGACGAAATCCTTGTCGGCGAATGTCGCGCGCACCAGCTCCGCGAGCCGAGGGGCCGGCGTGATGCCGCGGTTGGGGACCCGTGCTTCCTCCTCGGTTACCTGTTCCGCTACGGAGCCGCTGAAAGTATCGAAGAGGTAGAAGCTACGGGCGGCGAATTCATCGTTTCCGAGATAGCTGATGATGCACTGTGCGCCACCGCCGCGGTCGACGCCGCACTCGACGAAGTCGCCAGGCAATGCGGCCGCCCGAGCGGCACAGGTCATCAGCGTGTAGCGGCGCCACCGCAAGTCGTGATGGCCGTAGGCGAGGATACGGCCGGCTTCGTAGGCCGATTTGAAGCGCTCGTCCTCCAGCCAGTCCGCTGCCGCGAGGCTGGCGAGATTGTCCCCCGCATAGGGCGCCCTCCGGAGGAGGCGGGCGATCAGCCTGCAGCGCCTCTCGTCCTCCCGCATCTCCCGATAGGCATCCAGCAGGTTCTTCAGAGCGGTGCTCGTCGTCGCCGCCCGCAGGCAGGCGATCAGGCTGCTCTCGGGGTCTGTCGCGAGCGCGCCTCGCAGATGATGCCTGAGGATTCGGCGGAGATTCTCGTCCGCCGTGACCGCGGTGAGTCGGCGCGCGGCAACAGTCTCCTCGCTCCTGTCCGCCACTGGCGGCTTCTCGTCCATGCGAACTTGGCTCCGCTCGCCGGAGGCGCTCCTGGATTGGAGCCTATCCCGAGACCTCCGGGCAGCATACCACGGCATTCGCCGAATCCCCGTGCTTGCCGCGGCCCTGGCAGGAATTCGCGCCGGTCGCAATCGGCCGCCGCAAGATCGGCACCCAGGCCGCACCTGCCGCGCCGCGGGCTCTCCCGCAACGCGCTAGACATCGCGAAGCGGGCGAGCCGCCGTCCGGCGAAATCGTCGCAGAGGCGCGCAGCCGGGCAAGTTCCGAAATCTGCCAACCCGGAGACAAGCAATGGCAATCATCACCACATCCGACGGGACCACCATCTTCTACAAGGATTGGGGCCCGAAAGACGCCCAGCCCATCATGTTTCACCATGGCTGGCCGCTCAGCGCCGACGACTGGGACAACCAGATGCTGTTCTTCCTGTCCGAAGGTTATCGCGTCATCGCGCATGATCGGCGCGGTCATGGCCGATCCGACCAGACCGACACCGGCAACGAGATGGACACCTATGCCGCGGACGTGGCTGAGATCGCGAGGGCGCTCGATCTTCGCGATGCCGTCCACATCGGCCATTCGACCGGCGGCGGCGAAGTCACCCGCTATGCGGCCCGGGCCGAGCGTGGCCGCGTGGCCAAGGCCATCCTGATCGCCGCGATCCCGCCGGTGATGGTTCAGTCCAGGGCCAACCCGGACGGCGTCCCCATGGAGGTCTTCGACGGGCTGCGGTCCGCCCTCGAGACCAATCGCGCGCAGTTCTACCGCGATCTGCCGAGCGGGCCCTTCTATGGCTTCAACCGGGAGGGAGCGACGGTGAGCCAGGGCCTGATCGACAACTGGTGGCGTCAAGGCATGAGCGGCGGGGCAAAGGCGCACCACGACTGCATCGAAGTGTTCTCGGAGACCGACTTCACGGAAGACCTGAAGGCACTCGCCATCCCCGTGCTTATCATCCATGGCGAGGACGACCAGATCGTGCCCATCGCGAACTCCGCGCACAAGGCGATCAAGCTCGTGAGCGACGGCACGATGAAGACCTATCCCGGGCTGTCGCATGGTCTCTTCGCGACGCATCCCGATGTGGTGAACCCGGACATGCTCGCCTTCATCAGGGCCTGAGACGGCTTTCCGAAGCCCACCGAAACCGCGGGAGATGCGATGCTGGCCGGCTGGGCGTCGCACCTCCGGCATCGATGCAGCAAGCAGCGCCTCGCCTCGACCACTCGAGCGGAAGGATCCCGCCATGACGAAACCAGGTCCGGTCTTCCCCGAAGGACGGCAAGATTTGCGCGACAACGCGACGTCACGGCTCGATGATGTCGCGACGCGACCGGACAGGCCTATTGCACGAACACGCGCTCCGGATCGCGCGCCGCCCGGCGATACTCGGTCGGGCTCATGCGGTGATGCTTGGTGAACACGCGGGCGAGGACCTGGTTCGACGAGTATCCCACCTCCTGCGCGATCTCGGTGACCGGCAGATCCGTCGACGCAAGGAGCTCGCAGGCCTTCTCCATCCTCAGTCGCGTCAGGTAGACCCGCGGCGGTACGCCGACACTCTGCTTGAACATGCGCGCGAAATGAAACGGCGACAGCCGCGCTTCGGCTGCCAGCTCGTCGAGGCTGATGTCCTCCGCGAGCCGCGCCCGCAGCAGTTCGAGGCATCGCCTCTCCGCCCAGGGGGCGAGGCCACCCTTGACCGGCCCGAAG
>JAEZEN010000475.1 GCA_023433185.1 Pseudomonadota bacterium
GACACCTACTTCATCGTCGCCCACCTCCACTACACCCTGATCGGCGGCATGCTGTTCCCGGTCATGGCGGGGGTCTGGTACTTCTACCCCTTCGTCACCGCACGGCAGCTCCGCCGGAAGCTCGGCATCTGGTCGTTCTGGCTGATGTTCGCCGGCTTCAATATCGCCTTCCTGCCGATGCACCTGACCGGCCTGCTCGGCATGCCGCGGCGGGTCTTCACCTACGGTGCGGAGCGCGGCTGGGACTGGCTCAACATGATCTCGACCGTCGGCGCCTTCCTCTTCGCTGCCGGGTTCCTGATGCTGGTCTGGGACTGCGTCCGGCCGCGACGGACCCCGGCGCCGCGCAATCCCTGGCAGGCCGGCACGCTCGAATGGCTCACGCCCCTGCCGCAGCAGAGCTACGGGCTCCGGGCCGTGCCGCAGATCGAGAGCCGCTATCCGCTTTGGGACGACCCGACCCTGCCCGAGCGCATCGACCGCGGCGAGGGCTATCTGCCCGACGCCGAGGAAGGACGTCGCGAGACGCTGGTCACCACCGTCCTCGATGCGACGCCGCTCCAGGTGCTGCGCGTCGGCGGCCCGACCTGGCTGCCGATGATGGCCGCCTTCGGTCTCGGCGGCGCGTTCATCTTTGCCACCTGGAAGCTCTGGTGGCTGGTGCTCGCGAGCGGCCTGTTCTTCCTCGCCGTCCTCCTTCGCTGGCTGTGGACGGGCACGGCGGAGATTCCCGAGAAGCCGACAAAGGACATCGGCGACGGCCGCCACCTGCCGCTGCACAGCACCGGCCCGTATTCGACCGGCTGGTGGGCGATGTTCATCACCCTCACCGGCGACGTCACCGCCTATCTCGGGGTCATCTTCGGCTACTTCTTCTTCTGGACGGTCCACGCCCAGTTTCCCCCGCCCGACATCGCCGGTCCGGGCTGGCAATGGCCCCTGGTCGCGGCAGTCCTCGCGGTCATCGCCTGGGGCGGCACCTTCGCCGCGCGCTTCGCCAATGCCCGCGGCGCGGCCACCCGCACCCGCCTTCTCCTCGTCGTCGGCATGGTCGCCGGGGCCGGGACGATCGCGGCCATGCTCGCTGGGCCATGGACCAACGGGCTCGACCCGACGGAGCATGCCTATCCCGCCATCGTCTGGGCGATCGTCGTGTGGATGGTGATCCACCTCGCCGTCGGCCTTCTCATGCAGGGCTACTGCATCGCCCGCTCGTGGTTCGGGCGCCTCACCCCGGTGCAGGACGCCGACCTGTGGAACGTAACGCTCTACTGGCACTTCACCCTCTGCTGCACGCTGATCGCCGCGATCGTCATCGGCGGCTTCCCGGAGGTGGCATGAGCGATCCCATCACGAGCCAGGTGCGGCGCGAGACCGGGTCGGGCACCGACCTCTGGCGGATCATCGTCGCGCCGACGATCTGGGCCGTGCACTTCCTCGCGAGCTACGTCACCGTCGCCGTCTATTGCGAGAAGGCGGGGCGCGCGGCGGTCCTCGATCCGGCACTGATCGCCGTCGTCGTCTACACCCTCGCCGCGCTTGCCGGCATCGCCTGGACGTCGCGCGCGCTCTGGCGGGTGCGCGGCCGGAGCCTCACCGACGACGACTTCGAGTACGAGCACAACACCCCGGAGGAGCGCCACCGCTTCCTCAGCCACGTCGCGCTGATGCTCTGCGTGCTGTCCGCCGTGGCGGTGATGTACGTCACCATTCCCATGCTCTACCTCTCGACCTGCCGATGACCCCGGCCGTCCTCATCCTCGCCGGCATCGCCGTCCTCGCGCTGGCCTGGGGCGGACCCCTGCCCGGCCTCGTCCCGGAGAGCTTCGCCGCGCACATGACGCTCCACATGGTCGTCGTCGGCGTCGGCGCGCCGCTGCTGGCGGTCGGCCTCGCCCTCAGGCTGAAGGACAGCCGGCGGCTCGTCCTCCTTTCCCCCGCCGTCCCGGCGGTGCTCACCGTCCTCGATCTCGTCGTCGTCTGGGGCTGGCACGCGCCGGCGCTCCACCACCTGACGCGCACCGTGCCGGCGATACTCGCCGTCGAACAGGCGACCTTCGCGCTGGTCACACTCGGGCTGTGGATCACCGCCTTCGCCGGTCCGGCGCTCGCCGGCGCGCTGGCGCTGTTCCTGACCTCGATGCACATGACGCTGCTCGGCGCGCTGCTCGGCCTCGGCGGGCGGAACCTCTATCCCGGCCATGGCACCGGCGACGACGTCTTCTTCGGCCCGCTCTGCCTGACCCCGGTCGCCGACCAGCATGTCGGCGGCGCCGTGATGCTCGGCGTCGGCGGCGTGGTCTACCTCGTCGCGGGGCTCTGGCTGGTCTCCCGCCTCCTCCGCAGTCCGCTGGCGCCATGAGACGGTTCCGGCCCTACATCGTCGGCGCCGCCGGCGGCATCATCGGGTTGGCGCTGCTGGCCCTCTCCGGCGTGCTCGACGTTGCCGCCAGCTCGCGGGCCTTCGCGGTGACCGAATGGTTCTTCCATACCGCGGTGCGCCAGTCGGTGACGCTCCGGTCCCTGATGATCACGGCGCCGCCGCTCGAGGACGACGGCATGGTCCGCCGCGCCGCCGGCCACTACGACCTGGTCTGCGCCACCTGCCACGGCAGCCCCGCCGGGCCGAGGGAGGCCTTCGCCCGACACCTCGTCCCGCATCCGCCCGGCCTCGTCGACCAGATGACGCACTGGCGGCCGCCGGCGCGCATCTTCTGGACCGTGAAGCACGGCATCGCCCGCTCGGCGATGCCCGCCTGGCCCGACCAGCTCCGTGACGACGAAGTCTGGGACATGGTCGGCTTCCTCACCCGCATGCCGGACCTCTCGGCCGAGGACTATCGCCGCCTCGCCGGCCGGGGCGAGGGTACCTGCGCGCGCTGCCACGGCCCCGGCGGCACCGGCGGCGGCAGCGGGCTGCCGCGCCTCGACATCCAGTCCCCGGCCTATCTGGCGGCGGCGCTCGCGGCCTATCGCGACGGCACCCGGACGAGCGGCACGATG
>JAEZEN010000271.1 GCA_023433185.1 Pseudomonadota bacterium
GCCGGGGGCCGTCGGCTCGACCGAGGGCGTCATGCCGCCGGGCTCGGCGGGGGGCGCCTCGGGTTCGGGCGGGGCGGGCGGCAGGCTGCCCTTCTCGCCGGCGATCGTCAGGCCGAGCATCTCGACCACGCGGTTGGGGGTGTTCTCGACGGCGAAGCCGATCGACTCGAGCGCCACGGGCTGGGGCGGCGCGAGCGAGATGATGATCGACGAGCCGGGATTGGCGATGAAATCGCGGACCACCGGCGTCAGCTGCTTGAACAGCCCGGACTGGTTGACGATGGCCATCAGCTGCGGGTCGTTCTGCACGGCGATCGACAGCAGGAACGGCATGGCATCGGCGAACTGGTCGCGGAACAGGCCGAGCGGCGCGTTCATGTATCCGGCCAGGAGGTCGATGGCCTTGCCGACGATGGAATCGTCCTTGAAGGTGAACGTCGCCTCCTCGAGGAGGAGCTGGGGCCCGATGCGCTGGAGCATCGCCTCGTCCTGGAGCGCCGCCAGTGGCAGGCCGGTGAGCGACCCGCTGAGCGCAAACGAGCCCATGTCCTTGATGGCATAGAACAGGTTGGCGAGGCTGACGCGCTCCGTGGCCTCGTCATAGGCCACATCGAGGCCGAAGGAAGAGACGATCCGGTCGTAGCCGAGGCGGCGGAACATGTCGCGGGTCGAGGGGTCGGTGATCGCCGTCACCGGGATCGACAGGCCGGAGAGGTCGAGCTTCGCGCGGGTCGGAATCAGGCCGACATAGTCGGTGAGATCGGTCCGGAACAGGTCGAGCGACAGCCGCGGGATATCGGGCGTCTGGAGTTCGAGGCCGGCCACCTCGATGAAGCCGAGCTGCGGCGCGAGGTGGCTCACGTCGGGGGAGGGCCGTGCGAGGCTGGCCTCGACGATCCGGCTGAGCGCATCGTAGCCGCCGAAGGCGATGTCGCCGAAGGCGAAGCGGCCGAGTTCGATCGCTCCCTGGCCCTGGACGACGGCCGCGATCCCCTCGATGCCGAACTCGCTCAGCCCGTCGATCGAGAAGTCGTTGAAGTGCACGTCCCGCACGGCGAAATGATCGACGCCCATCGCCTCGACCGAGGTGTTGAGGATGGCGAAGCGGCCGACGGAGAACGAAGAGAACATCGCCGGGATGGCACGCATGGCGAGACGCTCCGCGAGGGCGTCGGGCATGTTGGGCCGGGCGATCATGTCGTCGAAGAAGCCGACGAAGCTCTCGGGCGGCTGGCGGAGCTTGAAGTCCTCGGCGACGATGCTGCCGAAGTGGATCCGCGCCCCCGGAACCTGGATCATGAGGTTGTTGTAAGCGCCATAGGCGAGGGCGTTGCGCCAGACCATGTCGCCGATGCCGTTCACATAGGCATCGGCGTCGTACACATGGACGAAGGCACCGAGATCCGTGTCGCGGCTCTCGATGCTCTCGATCGTCATCCGCATCAGGCCGTCCGGCGTCGGCGACTCCATCGTGACTTCGCCGGTGTCGAAGCGGGCGATCCTGCCGTCGGCCATGTCCTCGAGCACGAAGTCGCGATAAACGATCCGGCTCGTCATTCCCTCGTGGGCCTGGTCGAGGGTCAGCGTGCCGACCCGGCCCTCGGCGAGCCCGACGCCGAGAAACTGGGCGTAGTTGCTCATGACCGAACTGAACGGCTTGCTCTCGTCGTAGCCGAAACTGAGGCCGTAGGGCGACGAGAAATCGGTGAGGGCTATGTCGGAGAGCCGCACCGTCATGAAGCCGGCCTCGACCACGCCGTCGTCCGCGGTGATCGACCGCACCCGGTAGCCGTCCGGCGCCTCCACATATCCGGCGAGGGACAGGGTGCCGAGGGAGAAGCTGCTCGGCTGGGCATCGCCGACCGCTGTTCCCCGTATCACGAGATCGGTGACCACGGCCGTGTCGGAGGCGGGGTCGTAGGACAGGCCGCCGATGCTCGCGGTCCATTCCGGAGCGGCATCGAGGGTGGCGATCCATTCCCGGATCGCGGCCTCGACCGCCTCCTCTGCGGAGGCGGCCTGGGGCACGATGACGGAGACGGCGGCAGCCGCCAGCCACAAGCGAAGTCGCATCACAGTCACTCTCCGGGCGGTTTGCCGCGAGCGACCCGGCGAAACGTCCTCGGCTGCCGGGCCGCCTCCGGCGCGGGTCAGTTGTTGGCGGTCACGTCGATGGCGAGCGAGTCCGGCAGCGTCTGCGGTGCCGCCATGGCGCTGCCCATGATGTCCTGGAACGGCACCGGCTGGGCCGGGGACGCGGTGATCGTGAGCGACTGCGGGTTCGACAGGAACGCCTGGGCGGCCCTCGCGACCTTCTCCTGGAAGGGCGGGTTGTTGATCGCGTTCAGCATGAAGGGCAGGGCGCCGTTGAGCTGGGCGACCATGTCCTCGCGGCTGGCGCCCATCATCTTCGCCTGCATGTCGAGCGCCCGTTCGACGACGCCGGCGTTGTCGAAGCGGATGACCAGGCTCTCGAGCTTGCCGTCCGCCAGAACGTCCGGGCTCTGATCGTCGGCAAGGTCGCTCGCCTTGACGCCCGAGATGATGCCGGAGAGCGTAAACTTGCCGACATTCGGCGTATCCACCGTGAAGCTGCGCAGGATCAGGCGGTCGTTCGCGGTCTCATAGCCGCCCTCGACCAGGAGACTGACGACGAAGCTGTCATAGCCGAGGCCCTGGACCAGCTCCCGGAAGTCGCTGTCGGCGGTGGCGACGATCTCCGATGAGATGTTGATCGACGTCACGTTGAGCGAGAAGTCCCGCGGCAGGCCGCCATCGTCGAGATCCACGGTCACGCCGACGCTGGCAATGTCGAGCGGGGACGGCAGGTCGCCGCCGCTGACCTGCATGTTGGCGATGTTCATCGCGCTGAAGGGGCGGAGCTTCGCCTTGGACCTGACCTCCTCGGGCGAGGGGACGATTGCGTCGGTCGCCGAGGCGGCGCCCCAGGTGATCGTGTTGCCCTCGTTGAGCATTGTGGCGTTGTCGAAGCTCAACGCGGAGGCGGTGAAGCCGCCCTGGCTGCGCGGCTGGGCATTGGTGATGAAGACGGTGGGAATGGTGATCGTCGAGCCGTCATTGCCGTCGATCTTGAGGTTGGTCACCGTCACGTCGTCGCCGGCGGCGCTGGCGCTGTCGAAGGTCACGCTGGAGTCGCCCGAGGCGGTCAACCCGGCGACAAGGGCGTCGGCAATCTGGTTGGCATCCGCCGCGAAAGCCGGAGCGGCCCCGTAGACCAGGATGACGGCGGCTCCGCCAAAGGCGAAGCGACGGAAATTGGGGGACATTCTCATCTCCTCAAAGGGGTTGGGGGCATCGAACCGGTGGACGACGCTGGCCGGGGCGCATCTTCGCCGGAGTCCATGACGAGGGCAAGGCTGGAAGGCGGTGCAACCTTGGCGAAAATCCGCCGATATCCGACCGCGAGTGACGCAGTTCACACCGCCAAAGACCGACTACTCGGCCGCCTCCGGCGTGGCGAGGGCGGCGCCACCCGCCCACGACAGGTCGTCGATCGCGGCCTCGCGCCCCTCGGAATCGATCAGGCGGACGAGATCGCAGCGGCTGAACTCGGCGCCTGCCTCGCAAACCGCCCGCGCCGCGACCGCCGCGGCTTCCGGGCCGGGCAGCGCGCAGAAGACGTGCGTGGAATGGAACTCCGGCAGCCATACGACCATCAAGGCGGACCACCCCGCGGGGAAGCACCAGCGTGTGGCGAAGCAGTCCTGCCCGCCGCTCTCGCGCAGGCATTGCTGGCGGGCGCAATCGAGCGCCGCGCCCAGCGTGTCGCCATGGCACCACCAGGTTCCCTCTTCTGCCTGCGCGAACCCGACCCCCGTCGGCCCCTCCGCGGCGGCGGGGAGCGCGACCGCGATCGCCAGAGCGAACGCAGCGGCCAGCCGGGCCAGCAGGGCCATTGGTCAGTAATTCGCCGGGGGATCGCTGGCGGGAAACGATTCGTCGCCGGCCTCGTCGACATCGTCCCAGCGCTTGGGCGGATCGCGCATCGATTCGCGTCCGGCCGGGCGGACGGGCGTCGGGACGCCGCTGCCCGGGTCCTTCTTGGGCCGTTTGTGACCCGCCGCGTCGTTCCTGTCGTCTGGTTCGTCGGCCATCCAACACCTCCGGTGTTCCGTCAATAATGCCGGTTTCCGGCTCGCAGTTCCATCGCCCGGAGCGCCCCGCGAGGCAAGACCGTTCCGGGCGCAGGCTTTTTTGGCATGAGGCGCTGGCATATTCCGGCGGAACGGACTACTTTCCGTGCAAAGCAGCACCCTGGCCGCTCTCACGGGACTATCCGCCGACGTTTTCGTCGGGGCCAGGGGTTCATCGATCATTCCCAATCCCGCTCGCGGCGCGCCCGCGGCACAAGGAGCCTCCGAGTGCAGATTTTCGTTCGCGACAACAATGTCGACCAGGCCATGAAGGTGCTCAAGAAGAAGATGCAGCGCGAAGGCATCTTCCGTGAGCTGAAGCGCAAGCGCTACTACGAGAAGCCGTCCGAGGAGCGGGCGCGCCAGAAGGGCGAGGCGGTTCGCCGGGCTCGCAAGCTCGCCCGCAAGCAGGCCCAGCGCGAGGGCCTGATCGCCGCGCCGAAGAAGCGCGTTCCGGTTCGTCGCTCGGGCGGGTTCTGAGCCGCCGCTCGCCGATCACTGACGCTTTCCAGTCGTTGCCCCGGGCTCCGCGCGAGTCTCGGGGCTTTGTCGTGTGAAAATGCCGCGTTGATGCGGCGCCCGCCCGACGCC
>JAEZEN010000506.1 GCA_023433185.1 Pseudomonadota bacterium
CGCCCTCACCGGAGCCGGCGACATCGTCTGGGACTGGGACGTGCAGCGCGACCGCATATTCGCCGGCAGCGAGGCCGAGGATCTGCTCGGGCTGCAGCGCGGCGCCCTCGAAGGGCCGGCGCGCGACTGGCTCGAAGTCCTCCACCCGGGCGACCGCGACCGCTTCAAGACGCTCCTCGATGCCACCGTCGAGCAGCGCCGGGGCCGCATCGCGCAGGATTTCCGGCTGCGCTCGGAGGACGGCCACTACATGTGGTTCCACCTCCGCGCCCGGCCGGTGCTCGGCACCGACGGCGAGGTGATCCGCTGCGTCGGCACCCTCGTCAACGTCACCGAGGCGCGGACGGCCGAGGAGCGGCTCCTTCACGATTCCGTCCACGACAACCTCACCGGCCTTCCCAACCGCGAGCTCTATCTCGACCGCGTCAAGGCGGCCATCACCCGCACGGAGGCGGAGGGAACGGCGCGGCCGTCGGTGTTCATGCTCGACATCGATCGCTTCAAGGAGGTCAACGACACCTACGGCGCGGCGATCGGCGATTCGATCCTCCTCACCATCGCCCGGCGCCTCACCCGCCTGCTCAAGCCGCAGGACACCCTCGCCCGCTTCTCCGGCGACCAGTTCGCCTTCCTGCTCATCTCCGAGAGCCAGCCCGAGCGCGTCGCCGCCTTTGCCGAGTCGGTCCGCCGCACGCTCCGCGCGCCGATCACTCTGGGCGAGAAGGAGATGTTCCTCACCGCCTCGATCGGCATCGCCATGCATGACGGCAAGCAGATCGAGGCCGAGGAGATGATGAAGGATGCCGAGATCGGCATGTATCACGCCAAGCGCCTCGGCGGCGACCGCATCGAGGCATTCCGTCCGGCCCTCCGCCAGCACGGCACCGATCTCGCCACCCTCGAAGCCGATCTTCGCCGCGCCCTCGGCCGCGAGGAGATCAAGGTCCTCTACCAGCCCATCGTCCGGCTCGACGACAAGACCATCGCCGGGTTCGAGGCGATGGTGCGCTGGGATCACCCCAAGCTCGGCCGCATTCCGCCGTCGGACTTCATCCCCGTCGCCGAGCGCACCGGCCTGATCATCCCGCTCGGGCTCTTCGTCCTCGACCGGGCCGCGCGCCAGCTCGCCGACTGGCAGGAGGCGCTCGGCCGCTCCACCGCCCTCTTCGCCAGCGTCAACATCTCGAGCCGCCAGCTGCTCCGCCACGACCTGATCAACGACGTCAAGTCGGTGCTCGTACGCTCGTCGATCAACCGCGGATCGCTCAAGCTCGAGGTCACCGAGACGCTGGTCATGGAGAACCCGGAATACGCCGCGCAGGTGCTGTCGCGCATCAAGGAGCTCGGCGCCGGCCTCTGCCTCGACGACTTCGGCACCGGCTACTCGTCGCTCTCCTACCTCCAGCGCTTCCCCTTCGACACCATCAAGATCGACCGCACCTTCGTCCGCGGCAACGGCGCCGGCGACCGCCGGGTGATCCTCCGCTCCATCATCGACCTCGCCCACGACCTCAAGATGGAGGTCATCGCCGAGGGCGCCGAGTCGGAAGCGGACGCCTTCGAGCTCGAGGAACTCGGCTGCGAGTACACCCAGGGCTTCCTCTACGGGCAGCCAATGACGGCGGCGGAAGCCAACCGCCTCCTCTTCCGCTCGGACACGGAAGCCCGCCTCGAACGGGCCTAGGTCACTGGTTCATGAACGCTTCGACAGCTCGGCCCGTTTTCCGGCCTCAATGTTGAAGCCTTTGACCTGGATCCCCCCTTCGACGCGGCGGAGCTGTCGGCGCTGTCGCGAACGCTGGTCGATGCCGCCCGGTCGCTCTTCTCGCGGCCGCATGCTTGACAGGACGGGGCCCCGCCCCCTTATTCCGCCCATGGCCGACACCCCGCCCGAGGCGCGCCCGCCGCTCCGCATCCTGCTCTGCGCGCCGCGCGGCTTCTGTGCCGGCGTCGACCGCGCCATCCAGATCGTCGAACTGGCGCTGGAGCGCTTCGGCCCGCCCGTCTATGTCCGTCACGAGATCGTCCACAACCGCTACGTCGTCGAGAACCTGAAGGCCAAGGGGGCGGTCTTCGTCGAAGAGCTCGACGAGATCCCCGATACGACCCAGCCCGTCATCTTCTCCGCGCATGGCGTCGCGAAGTCGGTGCCGGAGGCGGCGAAGGCGCGGAACCTCTTCCAGCTCGATGCCACCTGCCCGCTCGTCACCAAGGTCCATCGCGAGGCGGAGATCCTCCACCGCAAGGGCCGCGAGATCGTGCTCGTCGGGCACGCCGGCCATCCCGAGGTGGTCGGCACCATGGGCCAGCTGCCCCCCGGCGCCGTCACCCTCGTCGAGACCGAGGCCGATGCCGAGGCGCTCGTGCCACGCGATCCCGATCGCCTTGCCTGGATCACCCAGACGACGCTGTCGGTCGACGATACCGCGGCTATCGTCGCGGTCCTCACCCGCCGTTTCCCGGCGATCCTCGCGCCCCACAAGGACGACATCTGCTACGCCACCACCAACCGCCAGGAAGCGGTGAAGCGGATCGCCGGCGACGTCGATGCGATGATCGTCGTCGGCGCGCCCAACTCGTCCAATTCGCAGCGCCTCCGCGAGGTCGCCGAGCGCGGCGGCTGCGGCTATGCCGTCCTCGTCCAGCGCGCCGCCGACATCGATTGGCCGCGGCTCGCGCACATCCGCACCCTCGGCGTCACCGCCGGCGCCTCGGCGCCCGAGGTGCTGATCGACGAGGTCATCGCCGCCTTCTCGGCGCGCTTCGACGTCACGGTCGAGGTGGTGACCACCACCACCGAGTCGATCGCCTTCAACCTGCCCCGCCAGCTGCGCGACGCGGCGGAGTAGCCCGGGTTGGCCGTCTATACCGAACTCTCCGACGAGGAACTCGACGCCTTTCTCCGCGGCTACGACCTCGGTGCCGTGGTCTCGCTCAAGGGCATCGCCGAAGGCGTCGAGAACTCCAACTACCTTCTCGCCACCGAGAAGGGCCGCTTCATCCTCACCCTCTACGAGAAGCGCGTCGATCCCGCCGACCTGCCCTTCTTCCTCGGCCTCATGGAGCACCTGTCGCGGCGCGGCATCACCTGCCCGCTGCCGGTCGCCGATCGCGAGGGCCGCGCCCTCGGCCGCCTCGCCGGCCGTCCGGCGGCGATCATCACCTTCCTTGACGGCGTCTCGG
>JAEZEN010000523.1 GCA_023433185.1 Pseudomonadota bacterium
GCTCACGGCGAAGTCCTCGGCGACGTTCTCGCCGGTCTCGGGCATGGAATCGACGCCGTACTGCGCCTTCATCAGCGGATTGACGAAGCGCCAGCCGATGGTGGTGTCGTGGATCTCGGCATGGCGGGAGAATGCCGTCTCGGCCTTCGGCATCACGAAGGGGGCGCGCGACATGCTCTCGACGCCGCCGGCGACGACGAGCTCCGCCTCGCCGGCCCGGATCATCCGCGCCGCCGTGAGCACGGCATCCATGCCCGAGCCGCAGAGGCGGTTGATGGTGGTGCCGGGCACCGCCACGGGCAGCCCTCCGAGGAGCAGCGCCATGCGGGCGACGTTGCGGTTGTCCTCGCCGGCCTGGTTGGCGCAGCCGAAGACGACGTCGTCCACCGCCGCCCAGTCGACGCCCGCGTTGCGGGCGACCAGGGCCTTCAACGGGATCGCCGCCAGGTCGTCGGCCCGGACCGACGACAGCGCGCCGCCGAAGCGGCCGATGGGCGTGCGGACGTAGTCGCAGATGAAGGCTTCGGTCATGGTCCTCACAGCTCCGGGACGACGAGATCGGCGACCGGCCCCGTCATGTCGATCTCCGCGCCGGTGACGGCCTGAAGCGCCTCCAGCGAGAGCGACGGCAGCTTCTCGCGGAGCACGAAGCGGCCATCGCCGATGTCGAACACCGCAAGCGAGGTGTAGACGCGGGTGACGCAGCCGACGCCGGTGAGCGGCAGGGTGCAGCGCCTGACGAGCTTGGGCCGGCCATCCTTGGACACGTGGGCGGTGATGACGGCGATGCGCGTCGCGCCGTGGACGAGGTCCATCGCGCCGCCGACGGCCGGGACGCCCTTCGGGCCGGTCGACCAGTTGGCGAGGGCGCCGTTCTCGGCGACCTCGTAGGCGCCGAGGATGGCCACGTCGAGATGGCCGCCGCGGACCATGGCGAAGCTGTCGGCATGATGGAAGAACGCCGCGCCGGGGTTGAGCGTCACGGCCCGCTTACCGGCGTTGATGAGGTCCCAGTCCTCCTCGCCCAGCGGCGGCGACTCGCCGAAGTCGAGGATGCCGTTCTCGGTGTGGAAGATCGCCTGCCGGCCGGGCGGCTGATACTGCGCCACCTTCTCGGGAAAGCCGATGCCGAGATTGACATAGGCGCCGTCGGCGATGTCCTGCGCGGCGCGCCAGGCGATCTGGTCGTTGGTGAGCTTCGCGGTTATGTCAGACTTCCGGGTAGACGGCGCGGGCACGGTTGAGGTCCTCTTCCTGCCGCGGGTCCGGCACCTCGACGACCTTCTGGACGAAGATGCCCGGCGTCACCACCACCTCGGGGTCGATGGCCCCGGCCGGGACGACCCGGGTCGCCTGGACGATCGCCTCGGTCGCGGCCATGCACTTCAGCGGGTTGTAGTTCCGCGCCGCGGCCCGGATCGTGAGTTTGCCGTGGGTGTCGGCGGTCTCCGCCTTGACCAGCGCCACGTCCGCCTTGAGCCAGCGCTCCTGCACGTAGGGCCGTCCGTCGAACTCCTCGACGGGCTTGCCCGCCGCGAGGTCGGTGCCGTAGGCGGTCGGCGTGTAGAAGGCCGGGATGCCCGCCCCGCCTGCCCGGATGCGCTCGGCCAGGGTGCCCTGCGGCACCAGCTCCAGCTCGATCTGCCCGGCGAGGTAGCGCTCGGTGAAGACCACCGGGTCGGCCGAGCGGGGGAACGAGCAGACCAGCTTTCGCACCATACCCTGCTCGATGAGCGCGGCGAGGCCGACATGGCCGTTACCGGCATTGTTGTTGACGACGGTGAGGTCCTTGGGAGAGCCCGTGGCCCGGTAGCGGTCGATGAGCGCATGGATCAACTCGATCGGCGCACCGGCGCCACCGAAGCCGCCGATCATCACCGTCATGCCGTCCTCGACCCCCGCCACCGCCGCGGCGAGGTCCGCCACCGTCTTGTCCATGTCCGCTCCTTCCGCCTCGCTCGCCGCGGGCCGTCAGCCGGCCTTCTTGTGCGACAGGACGAAATCGAATGCCACGTCATAATACGGCGCGGTCAATTCCACCTTCGCTGCCGCGTCCGCGTCGTCGACTTTCCGGAACTCGGCCAGCAGGCTCTTCTTCACGCCGAACACCGCGTCGGAATCGATGTAGGGGTCGTCAGGGTCGAAGATGTGGGTGGTCAGCCGGTCGAAGCCCTCTGCCTCGACAATGTAGTGGAGATGCGCCGGCCGGTAGGGATGGCGGCCGAGTGCGCGGAGCAGCTTGCCGACCGGGCCATCGTCGGGAATCGGGTAGTATTTCGGCTTCACGCCGCGGAACCAGTAGCGGCCGTCTGCTCCGGTGCGGAACACGCCGCGGAGGTTGAAGTCGGGCTGGATGCCCTTCTGCTGGACGTCGTAGAAGCCCTCGTCGTTGGCTTGCCAGACGTCGATCTTCGCATTCGCCACCGGCCGGCCCTCGGTATCGAGGATGCGGCCATGGACGAACATCGGCTCGCCCTTCTGGTCGAGGCAGATATCGGCGCCCATCGGCAGCTCGGGCGCATTGGCGACGTGGAACGGCCCGAGCACCGTCGACTCGGAGGCGCCCGAGGGCTTCCGGTTGTTGATCGCGTCGACCAGCATCGAGACGCCGAGCACGTCGGAAAGCAGGATGTATTCCTGCCGCCATTCGTTGCACATCTGGCCGGTCTCGGTGAGGAACAGGATGGCGCGGAACCATTCCTCCTCCGTCGGCTCGATCTCCTTCACCGCCTCGTGAAGCTTGCGGGTGATGACCTCCATCACCTGCCGCAGTCGTGCATCCTCGGCGTTCCGGTTGCGCGCGACGACGACATCGGCCGAGGTCGCCTCGGTGAAGTAGCCCTGTTCGTGCTCGGCGTTCATCCGTTCCTCCTCAGAGCGCGAGTATCGAGGTGAGCGCGCGGCGCAGCTCCGCCGCGGGATCCGCGGCGAGCGCCGGCGCCCGCCAGGCGACGTGGTGGTCCGGCCGCACCAGGAGGCAGCCGGCATCGGCGATCTCCGAAGCCTCCGCCCAGTCGCCGGTATGGTCCTCGACCGGCCGGCGCGGGCCGATGACATGCGTGCGGATCGGCACGCCGAGCTCGGCGCCCACCGCGTCGGCCGCCGCCACCCAGCCCTCGCCGCCGATGCCCGTGAGGAGGGTGAACGCGCCGTGGCCGCAGAGATCGAGGGTCGAGACGCGCCGGCCGGCCCGGTCGAACACCCAGACATGCGGCAGCCGGGCGCCGGGCCAGGTGGTTGGCGCGTAGTGCAGTTCGGGGTCCGCCGGGAAGGCCGGCTCCTCCTGCCCGTCGGTGACTACCGCCGCCGAGCGGTAGCGCTGGTTCATCTCGACGCCGTGGGCGTCGAACTCGTACTTCTTGAAGGCGATCGCCTTCCGCAGCGCCGCGCGCTGCGCCTCGGCGGCGGGCGTCGCGTCGGCCCGCGCCTCCATGTTGCGCTGGATCTTCTCGTGGTCGACACCGCCATCCATGCCGAGCGCCTCGAAGATCGGTCCGAACTCGGCGATCGACTGGTTGGCGCGGGTGACGATCTGACGGGCGATCGGCGCACGCTCGGCCGAATAGCTGTCGAGGAGGCCCATGCCGGCTTGGCCCTTGACCACCATGGCGAGCTTCCAGGCGAGGTTGAAGCCGTCCTGGATCGAGGTGTTCGAGCCGAGCCCGTTGGACGGCGGGTGGCGATGCGCCGCGTCGCCCATGATGAAGGCCCGCCCCTTCTGAAGGTGGGTGGCGAAGCAGTTGTTGACCGTCCAGGTATTGGCGCCGAGCAGCTCGATCTCCAGTTTCGGGTCGCCGACCAGCTGGCGCGCCACCTCGGTGGCGAAGGCGGGCGTCACGTCGGGCGGCGGCTGGCCGATGTCGTAGCCCCAGACGATCAGCCACTCGTTCCACGGACGCACCATGCGGACGAGCCCCATGCCGATGCCGCCGACATCGGCGCCGGGCTGCATGACCCAGTAGAGGACGCTCGGGCGGTGGGCGACGTATTGCGACAGGTCGGCCCGGAACAGGATGTTCATCGAGCCGCCGACACCCATCCGGCCCTCGAAGGGCAGGCCGAGATGCTCCGCCACCAGCGAGTTGCCGCCGTCCGCGCCGACCAGGAACTTCGAGCGGATCGTGACCTCCTTGCCGGTGAGCCGGTCCCGGCAGGTGGTGGTGACGCCATCGTCGTCCTGGACGTGGGACAGGTACTCCGTGCTCATCCGCGCCTGCGCGCCGCGCGCGCAGGCCGTCTTGAAAAGGATGGGCTCCATGAAGGTCTGCGGCAGGTCGTTCATGAAGCACGGCGAGGACAGGAGATGCTCCGCCTTCGACAGCGGATGCGTGCCCCAGCTCCGCATCCGGCCGATCTCCTCGCCGGCGAGGCTCTCGCAGAAGACGTTGTTGCCCATGATGTCCTGCGGCGAGGCATGCATCATCGCCTCGGCCTCGACCTCGGAGCCCAGGTCGCGGAGCACTTCCATGGCGCGCTGGTTGGTGATGTGGGCGCGCGGCGTGTTGGCGAGCCAGCGGTAGCGGTTCACCACCATGGTCCCGACGCCATAGGTGGCGAGCAGCGCCGCCGTCGCCGATCCGGCCGGCCCGGTGCCGATCACCAGGACATCGGTCTCGATATCCGCCATCAGTTGCCTCCCTCGACATGCGGCCCGGCCAGCCTGCGGCGGACCGGAAACAGATGCAGGCCGGTCCGCGCGGAGATCGCGCCCCACAGCCCCTTCGGTGCGAACAGCATGACGGCGATGGCGATGAGCCCGAGCGTCATCAGGTACCAGCTGCCATAGTCGGCGAGCGTCGAGCGCAGGAGGAAGAAGACCAGCACGCCGACGATCGGTCCCTCGATGGTGCCGATGCCGCCGATCACGACGATGAAGATGACGTAGGCCGTCCAGTCGGTGAGCGCGAAGGCCGCGTCGGGCGAGATGCGCGCCGTCTGCATGAAGACGAGGCCGCCGACGAGGCCCGTGGCAAGCGCCGCGAGCAGGAAGACGATCCACTTGAGCCGCCCGGCATCGACGCCGACCGACATCGCCGCCTCGGTGTTGTCGCGGACGGCGAGCAGCGCGAGGCCGAGCCGGCTGCGGAGCAGCGCGTAGATGACGCCGATGACCGCGACCGCGAGCCCGAGCGCCAGCCAGTAGGCGACGATGTCGCGCGCCGCCGCCTCGCGCACGCCGAAAAGCGCCGCCACGGTCTCGACGCCGAGGATGTTCGCCGTCGCCTCGCGCGGCAGTGAGGTGCCGGTGCCGCCGCCGAGCGTCTTCCATTGGGCGACGAGAAGCCGCGTCACCTCGGCGATCACCCGGGTACCGATGGCGAAATAGGCGCCCTGCAGACGGAAGGCGAGAAAGGCGGCGGGCACCGCCAGCGCGAGCCCCGCCAGCCCGCCGAGCAGGATCGCGACCACCGGGTTCCAGCCGAGGAGGATGACGGCGGCGAACATCGCATAGGCGCCGATGCCGACGAAGGCCTGCTGGCCGACCGAGACCAGCCCGCCATAGCCGGCGAGCAGGTTCCAGAGCTGGGCCAGCGTCAGCATGGTGAGAATGAAGAAGAGGTCCTGGATGACGCTCCGCGAGACGAAGGCCGGCGCGGCGATGCCGACCGCGACGACCAGCAGCACGGCGATCGCAGTGACCGTCCCGGCGCGGGTGCGGGTGGTGAGCCGGTACATCGCGCCCTCCCCTCAATCCACAGCGCGCGGGAACAGCCCGCGCGGCCGGACGAGCAGCACAAGGAGGAAGGCGACGTGCCCGGCGAGGATCTGCCACTCGGGATTGATCGCGGCGCCGACGGTCTGGGCGACCCCGATGATGATGCCGCCGGCCAGCGTCCCCCACAGGCTGCCAAGCCCGCCGATGATGACCGCCTCGAAGGCGTAGATCAGCCGCGCCGGGCCGATCGAGGGATCGAAGCTGGCGCGCATGCCGAGATAGAGCGCGGCGATCGTCACCACCACCATGGCGAGGCCCGTGGCGACGGCGAAGATACGCTTCGGTTCGATGCCCATCAGGCCCGCCGTCACGGCATCGTCGGACGTGGCGCGGAAGGCGCGACCGAGCGCCGTGTGGTAGAAGATCGCGTTGAGGGCTAGGATCACCGCGATTGCCGAGGCGAAGGTGAGGAGCGGCATCACGCCGACGGTGGCGATGCCGAGGTTCAGCGAGGCGCCGTCGAGGGTGCCGGCGGGAATGCGGCGGCTGTCGGCGGAGAAGGCCTCGAGCAGCCCGTTCTGGATGACCACCGAGAGGCCGAAGGTGACGAGCAGCGGCGGCAGGATGTCCTTGCCGAGGACGCGATTGAGGACGAGGCTCTGGAGCAGCCAGCCGAGGGCGAACATGACGGGCGCGGCAACGAGTGCGGCGACCCAGGGCGACAGTCCGAGCAGCGACACCCCGACCAGCACCAGGTAGGCGGCAAGGACGATCAGGTCGCCATGGGCGAGATTGACGAGCCGCATGATGCCGAACACGAGGCTCAGCCCGGCGGCGAAAAGCGCATAGAGGCCGCCGAGCAGGATGCCCTGGACGAGGGTGTCGACCCAGATCATGCCGCCTCCCCGAAATAGGCGGCATGGATCGCGTCGCGCGTCACGTCGGACGCCTTCCCCGTCAGCGTCACCCGCCCCTCCATCAGGCAGTAGACGCGATCGGCGACCGACAGCGCCTTGCCGATGTCCTGCTCGACCACGACCATCGCCGTTCCACCCGCCCGGATGCTCGGCAGCGCGGCGTAGATGTCGCGGATCACCACCGGGGCGAGGCCGAGGCTGATCTCGTCGCAGAGGAGCAGGCCGGGATTGGACATGAGCGCCCGGCCGATCGCCACCATCTGCTGCTGGCCGCCGGAGAGCGCCGTGGCGGGGCTTTGGCGTCGCTCGCGGAGGATCGGGAACAGGCCGTAGACGGCTTCGAGGTTCCAGGGCCCGGTCGCCTTCCGCACCTGGCCGCCGATCTGGAGATTCTCTTCGACGCTCAGCGACGGGAACAGACGGCGCCCCTCGGGCACCATGGCGATGCCGCGCTTCATCACCCCGGCGGCGGACAGGGCGCCGATCGGCTCGCCGCGGTGTAGCACCATCTCCGGCGCGTTGCGGAGGACGCCGGCGATCGAGCGCATCAGCGTCGACTTGCCCGCCCCGTTGGCTCCGATGACCGCGATGCACTCGCCCTCGGCCACGGCGAAATCGACCGCGAAAAGGGCACGGAACTGGCCGTAGCGAGCATCGAGGGCGCGGGTCTCGAGCAGCATCAGACCTCGATCCCCAGGTAGATTTCCTTGACCTCCTTCGACTCCATGATCGCCTCGGGCGCACCGAGGCCGATCACCCGGCCGAAGTCGAGAACCAGCAGCCGCTCGACGACGGAGTTGAGCGCGTGGAGCACGTGCTCGATCCAGATGATCGTCGTGCCCTCCGCGTGGATCGCCCGGATGGTCGCGACAAGCGCCCGGCACTCGCCCTCGGTCAGACCGCCGGCGATCTCGTCGAGCAGCAGCAGTTCGGGGCCCGTCGCCATGGCCCGGGCGAGCTCGAGGCGCTTCCGGTCGAGAAGGCTGAGCGTCCCGGCGAGCGTGTTCGCCTTCCTGATGAGCTCCGTCGCGACGAGAATCCGGGCGCAGTCTTCCGCTGCGGCGTCCTCCCGCACCCCCCGCCCGAAGGCGGCGGCGGCCAGAAGGTTCTCGAACACCGTCAGCCCCTCGAAGGGCTGCGGGATCTGGAACGAGCGGCCGATCCCCATCCGCACCCGCTCCATCGCCGGCACGCGGGTCACATCGCGGCCGAGGAACTCGATGCGCCCGCCGTCGGCGAGGAGATTGCCGGTGACGAGGTTGAACAGCGTCGACTTGCCGGCGCCGTTCGGCCCGATGATGCCGAGCGCCTCGCCACGCGGCACGGCGAGGCTCACGGCGTCCGCGACTTTCAGCGCGCCGAACGACTTTGAGACGTTGTCGAGGGTCAGGATCATGGCGACCGCCGGGGGACGGGAGAGGCGGCCCGCGCCTCGTCCCGCCGTTGTCCGTCAGCTCAGCGCCTCCATGGTGCCGCCGGCCGGGATCTCCGGCGCATTCGAGTTGTCGACGATGACGAGGTCGAAGCTGCCGTCGTCCTTGCGCCGCCACTGGCCGCCGACCAGCGGCGTCTTGCAGACATTCGCGGCCGCAAAAGGCGGCAGCCCGGCGCCGTTCCAGACGACCTTGCCGACCACGGTGTCGGCATCGCTTGCCGCGATCGCGGCAGCGACGGCGTCCGGGT
>JAEZEN010000625.1 GCA_023433185.1 Pseudomonadota bacterium
GCCCTTCGGGGGGTAACGGCGGCTAAGCGGCTCCGGCTTGCGTGCCGGCGCGAGTGGGCGCAGGGTGACCGTCATCGTGGCCCGGCCGGGGGGAAGACGTGGACTCCGCGATCCAGAATTTCCTCAACGAGTTCGTGATGATGTGGGTGCTGATCGACCCGATCGGCACCGTTCCCGTCTTCCTCATGGTGACCGCCTCCCTCAGGGAGGAGCACCGCCGGATGATCGCGACGCGCGCCGTGCTCGTCTCGGGCGTGATCCTCCTGGCGTTCCTGTTCGGCGGCCATCTCCTGCTCCGCGCGCTCGGCATCCCGCTGCCGTCGTTCCAGATCGCCGGCGGCATCGTGCTCTTCCTGTTCGCGCTGACGATGATCTTCGGACCGACCAAGGAAGAGCAGCAGAAGAAGGAGGTGGAGGAGTCCCTCCCGTCGGCGCTCCAGAGGGCGAAGAGCGTCGCGGTGTTTCCGCTCGCCATACCGTCGATCGCCAGTCCCGGCGCCATGCTCGGCGTGGTGCTGCTCAACGACAGCGAACAGCTCGATCTGGAGAGCACCATCCTCGATGTGGTGGTGATCGTGCTGGTCCTCAGCATCACCCTGGTCTTCATGTATTCGGCGAAGCAGATCCTGCGCGTGATCGGCGATTCCGGTGCCAACGTGCTGAGCCGGATCATGGGACTGATCCTCGCCGCCGTCGCCGTCGACAGCGTGCTGAGCGCCGTGGCCGAGTACTTCAAGCTCGCCACCCTCGCGCCGGGCGGGCTGCTCTGAGGGGGGCGCCCATGGTCGGCCCGCCAGCCTCGCCCCTGAATGTTCGCTGAAGGGCCGTTTCAGTGCGGATTAAGTGTCGGCAGTCGAAGATCGTCCCGACATTGTTCCGTTGGTTGGGGAGAAGACGCCATGCTTGCCGGGTTTCACGGGATCGCCGCCGCCGCCGCGCTCGCGCTTGCCGCCATGACGGGGGCTGCGTCGGCCGCCCAGATCTTCATCCAGTCCGAACTGACGCATGGCTTCGCGCGGGTCCAGTCCGGCGTCCTCCACGCCAGTGGCCATGCCGACAACGCCATCCGGTTCGAGATGGTGCGGCTCGAAGGCAGCCGCGTCGCCTTTCGCGCCCCCGACGGAACCTATCTGCGGGCGGGGGTCGGCCAGCAGACGCTGCTCGCCATAGGCAGCCCGCACATCCGCGGCTGGGAGACGTTCGAGATGGTCGCCTTCGGCGGCGCCCACGGCCTACGCTCGGTGCAGAACGGCAAGTTCGTCGAGGTCGATCGCCCGACCGGGCGAATGAGCGCGACCGGCACGACCCGCGCCACCCAGGCGCTGTTCCGCTTCGTGACCGCGCCGGCCGCGGCCCCCCCGCCGCCGCCGCGGGTCGATTGGACCGGGCGCTGGACCCAGATATGGCTGGCGAGCCCCAACGGAAACCTCCATCGGCCGCCGGCCGGGTCGCGCGCCGACTTCACGATCTCTGTCAATCGCGAGGTCGAGATGACCGCCGGCTGCAACACCAAGTTCGCCAATCTCGTGCTGGGCGGCGGCCGCGATGCGCGGTTCCGTGACCAGATGACGACGCGCCGCAATTGCGGCGACCAGTACCAGGGCTACGAGGAGGGATTCGCCCAGGCGATGGGCAACGTCACCGCCTACGAGCTGCGGGAGGGCCAGGTCGCCTTCCTCGACGCCCGGGGCCGGGTCCTCATCCAGATCGGCCGTTGACCGGGCGACCCGCGGATGACGCGGCGAACGCTGCGGCGTGAGGCCCGGAGGGGCCGCGGCCGCAGCGTTCAGACGACGAAGAAGTCGTTGGCGGCGAGGCCCGCATCCTTGTTGAACTTGGCGATCTGGACGTCGCCGCCCTTTGTCTTGGTGCCGTCGAGGTCGTAGTAGAGCTTCCCCGTCTTCTTGTGCCAGTAGACGAGGTGGTCGTCCTTGCCGGGCTTCTTGCCCCCCGCGGCGAAGTCCTTCTTCGAAAGCTTGCCCGGGTCGAGCTCGGTGAAGACGGCGCCCGACAGGAAGATGCGATCGTCCTTGTGGGCGAAGTCGAGGATCTTGTCCCGGTGCTTCGCCGCCTCGGCCTTCGAGCCGACGGGGAAATCGAACACGAAGGTGTCCTTCCCGCGGCCGCCCTTCAGCATGTCGCGGCCGAGGCCGCCGTTCAGGACGTTGTCGCCGCGGTTTCCGGTGATCTCGTTGGCGAACGCGTTGCCGGTAGCGTCGATCGACGCCTTGCCGGTCAGCTTCAGGTTCTCGACCGCCCCGCGGACCTGCGCGCCCTCGCGGAGGTCGAAGGTCACCGAGGCCCGCACGAGGTCGGTGCCGCCGCTTCCCGGAACGCTCTCGTCGACGATGTCGCGCGCATCATCGACCTTGTAGCGGTCGTTGCCGCCGAGACCGCGCATGATGTCGGCGCCGCCCTTGCCGTCGAGGAGGTTGGCGCTGCCGGTGCCCACCAGCGTGTTGGCGAGCTGATTGCCGATCGCCTTGACCGCCTTGGTGCCGAGGAGGGTGAGGTTCTCGATGTTGCCCTTGGCGTGGTCGCGGTCGCTGAGGTCGAAGCTGATCGTGGCATAGACCGTGTCGATGCCGCCGCTGCCGGCCACCGATTCGTCCACGACATCGCCGGTATTGTCGACGAAGTAGGTGTCGTTGCCGCCCAGGCCGCGCATCACGTCCGCCCCCGCCCGGCCGTCGAGGACGTTGGCGGCGGCATTGCCGGTGAGGGTGTCCCGGCCCGATCCTCCGGTGGCGTTCTCGATGACGACGCCGTGGGCGATCGTGAAGCCGCCGTGAACCCCGCGGACGGAGGAGACGAAGCCGCCGCCCCCGGCCTCGACTTCGAGCGTCGCCGCCCGGAGATCGATGGTCGCACGTGCACTGCCGGTGTGGACGATCGTGTCGGTCCCGCCCGCGTCCCAGATGCAGAGGTAGGAGGTGCCGGTGCCGTTGGCATCGGGCAGCCGGTAGGTGTCGTTTCCGGTGCGGTAGGTGAGGTTGGCGCCGTATTTCGCCTGGAGCACGGCGATGTCGATCGCCATCGGCATACCCTCGAATCCGTATCCGGCGCCGGCCTCGGGCTCGCCGCTCGGGTTTTTCGGCCAGCCGCTGTTGTAGGACATCATCGTGAAGATGCCCTGGTTCAGCTGGTGGAGACCGTAGTCGTCGAACGCCGAGGTGACGCCGGGAAAGACCGTGGAGGTGCCGCCATTGTCGTGGGGATGGGCGAGACCGAGGCCGTGGCCGAGCTCGTGGATGATGGTGACGAAGCCGTAGCCGCCCTGCTCGAGCCCGCCGCTGCCCGGCGCGTTCCAGTCCCAGCCGAGACCGTCGGCATTGAAGGCCCCGATGCCGGCGTCGGCGGTGCCCGGCGGCCAGAAGAAGCCGAGAAAAGGCCCCATCGACGCTTGGTCGCCGCGGATGAGGATCAGGTCGGCCGCATCCCGGTCGTCGACGGCCGCGAAACTGACATTCAGGAAGCTCTCGAACAGCGCGAAGGCCAGCTCGAACTGGGCGATCTCATAGGCCGTCCACGCCGACGACGTGAGGGGATCGTCGTCTTCGAACTCGAAGGTCTCACCGGCCTGGGCGAAATAGTAGGTGATCGAGGACGAGTCGATGCGCGTCCCCCAGTCGATGCCGGTCGTCAGTGGCGTCGCCATGGCGGTAAGTTTCATCCTCCCAGGGATCCGTGCGCGCCGGCGATCATGTGGACTGGATTCGCCCAGTATACCCGCCATGGGGTAACGCGGGTTTCACGAATTCTCGCGCCATGACCCACCGCCGCTCGCCCGCGCCCGGTCGGCGGGCACGGCGCGGGCCGGCGATTCCCGCGCACAGTGACATACGGTATACCAGCGGGACCCCACCGCCGCGCATCCACCACGCCGAAACCGACAGGGCCGACCATGAGAATCGAAAGCGTCGACTTCTTCTATCTCGCGATGCCCGAGATCACGACCGCCGGCGACGGCAGCCAGGATGCGCTGGTCGTCCGCGTCACCGCCGGCGGCCATGTCGGCTGGGGCGAATGCGAGGCAGCGCCGCTGCCCTCGATCGCGGCCTTCGTCTGCCCGATGTCGCACGGTGCCTGCCGGCCCGTGTCGGCCTCCGTGCTCGGGGAGACGCTGGACGGGCCCGACGACATCCGCCGGATGGCCGCGACGATCGCCTATAACAGCATGGACCTTCTCCAGGCCGCCCACACCTGGTCGGGCGTCGAAATGGCGATGTGGGACCTGCTCGGCCGCGCCCGGGGCGTGCCGTGCTGGAAGCTGCTCGGCTACGACGCCGCCTACCCCAAGATCCCCTATGCCTCCGTTCTCTTCGGCACCGATGCCGGGGAGACGTTCGCCCGCGCCCGGGAGATGAGCGGCCGCGGCTTCCGGGCGGCGAAATTCGGCTGGGCCCCGTTCGGCGATTCGCTCGAGGGCGACATCGCCCACCTCGATGCGGCCCGCGAGGGCCTCGGCCCCGACGGCCTCCTGCTCATCGATGCCGGCCAGATCTTCGGCGAGGATGTCGACGCGGCGGCGCTCCGGCTCGACGCGATGGAGCGGAACCGCGTCACCTTCTTCGAGGAGCCCTTCCACGGCTCGGCCTACCGGGCCTATGGCGAGCTCCGCGACCGGCTGAAGACAGTGAAGACCGCCGGCGGCGAGGCCGCCCACAACCGGCACATGGCCGAGCACCTCATCGATTTCGGCCGCGTCGGCTACATCCAGATCGACTGCGGCCGCATCGGCGGCCGGTGGCCGGCCAAGCAGGTCGCCGACTACGCGGTGGCGCGCGGCGTGACCTACATCAACCACACCTTCACGTCGAACCTCGCGCTGAGCGCCTCGATGCAGCCCTTCGCCGGCCTCCGGGACCACGTCATCTGCGAGTATCCGACGACGCTCAAGCAGCTCGCCGTCGACCTGACGCGCGACCACATCGTCCCGGACGGGAACGGCGAGATCCACGTGCCCGATGCACCCGGCCTCGGCGTCACGGTCGATCCCGATGCCCTCCGGCGCTACGGCCAGGACGTCGAGATCAGGGTCGCGGGCAAGGTGCTCTTCTCCACCGCCGCCGTGGACTGAGGCCTCCCGCACCCCGGCGGGCTTGAATGCCGGCGTCCGGCCGGCGCAGGATCGCGGGAGGGGTGGCCGAGATGCCGCCGCGAGCGAGGGGGGTGCCGAGTGAAGGCGATCGTGATCGACGGAGCAAAGACCGCGGCGTTCCGCACCGTCGCGCAGGAGCCGCTCGGCCCGGGAGACGTGCTCGTCCGCCTCCTCGCCACCGGCATCTGCGGCACCGATGTCGAGATCTTCGACGGCACCATGCCCTATTTCACCGCCGGCATGGCACGCTATCCGGTCATACCGGGGCACGAATGGGTCGGCGAGATCGTCGAGACGGGGACGGCCGTCACCGGCTTCCGCCCCGGGGATCGGGTCGTCGGCGAATGCTCCGTCGGCTGCATGGCCTGCGCCACCTGCCTTGCGGGCGCCTATCACCGTTGCGCCCGGCGCACCGAGACGGGGATTCTCAACCGGAACGGCGGATTCGCCGAATACGTGACCTTTCCGGCCCTCTTCCTCCACCCCATCGCACGGCATGTGCCGATCGAATGTGCGGCCATGGTCGAGCCGGCCGCCGTCGCGTTCAACGGCGTCCGCCGCGCCGGGGTCTCGCCGCGCGACAGCGTGGCGGTGTTCGGCGACGGCCCCATCGGGCTGCTCGTGGCGATGATGGCCCGGGCGTTCGCCGCCAGGCATGTCACCGTCGTCGGCGGCACGCCGCATCGGTTGGCCCTCGCCCGCGACCTCGGCGTCGACGCGACCATCGACATCGGTGACGCGCCCGACATCGCGGCCGCGCTTCAGGACGCGTCGGGGGCGGCGCCGACGGTGGCGATCGAGGCGACCGGCAACCCGGCGGCCGTGGAGACGGCGATCAACGCGGTCGCGACCGGCGGTCGGATCGTTCTCCTCGGCCTGTTCACCGGACAAAGACCCCGGGCGCTCGACCTCGACCGGCTGGTGATCGGCGAGATCAGCCTGCGCGGCGCGCTCGGCAGTCCCGGTGTGTGGCCCGACGTGATCCGCCTGATCGAGAGCGGGCGGATAGACCCGCGCCCCCTCGTCAGCGAGACCCTGCCGCTCTCCGGATTCGTCGACGGGATCGCCCGCGTCCGGGCACGGAGCGGCGTCAAGGTGATGATCCGCCACGACCTGCGAGAGGCCGGCCGGGTCGCCTAAGCCGCCGGTGCGGCGGAGGCCGGCGCCGCGGGCCGCTTCGGCGTCCTCCGGCCCGACCGTGCCGCCGCCGTCTGCCGCCGCAGGCGGCGCTTGAGGAAGGCGAGTACCGCAACCTCCTCGGGTCGCAGGTGCTCGAGTGCGCCCGCGAGTTCGGCCGCCGCGCGGCGCTCGATGTCGAGGGCCAGAGCCCCGTCGAGATAGCCTTCGAGGATCTCCGGATGCACGTAGCACTTCCGGCAGATGGTCGGCGTGTTGCCGAGGCGGCGCGCCACCCGCTCGATGGCGTCGCGGACATTGGCCTTGGCGGTGACGTCGCGGTCGACCGCCGCGAACTCGGAGAGCGCGAGGGCGGCGAGCACCGTGCCGGCCCAGGTCCGGAAATCCTTCGCCGTGATGTCGGCATCCGAGACCTCGCGCAGCCAGGCATTGACGTCTGCCGAGCCGACCGCGCGGCGCTCGCCATCCTCGTCGAGATACTGGAAGAGGTGCTGTCCGGGCAGGTCCTGGCACGACTTGACGATTCGTGCCACCCGGCGATCGGACACCTTGAGCTTCCAGGTCTTGCCGCTCTTGCCGGTGAAGGCGAAGCGCAGCGCCCCGCCTTCGACCTTGACGTGACGGTCGCGGAGCGTCGTCAGACCGAAGCTGCCGTTCCGCTCCGCGTAGTCGGGATTGCCGACGCGGATCAGCGTGCTGTCGAGCAGATGGACCACCGTCGCCACCACCTTCTCGCGCGGCAGGCCGCGGCGGCCCATGTCGAGCGCCACGCGGCGCCGGATCTCGGGCAGCACCCGCGCGAACTGGAGGAGGCGGTGATACTTGGTCTCGTCCCGGGCCTTCAGGAAGTCGGGATGGTAGCGGTACTGCTTCCGCCCGCGGGCATCCCGGCCGGTTGCCTGGAGGTGCCCCTCGGGGGCCGGAGCGATCCACACGTCGGTCCAGGCGGGGGGGATGGCGAGGCGCTTGATCCGGCGCCGGGTCTCACTGTCGCGGATCGCCCGCCCGCGCCGGTCGAGATAGGCGAAGCCCCTGCCTCGGACGACGCGGCGGATTCCCGGCTCGTCGTCGGTGACGTAGCGCAGCCCGGCGCGCCCGGCGTCGGAGGGCGTGGTACGGTCTTCTGTCGCGGGCATGGGCGTGTCTCCGGCTCTGCCGGAACCGGAAACGCCGGAACGGGGCATCGGGTTGCAACAGCATGGCGGCGCCGCCGCGAGCCCGATGGGCGAAAGCGAAAGGGGCCTCGCGGCCCCTGATTTCCCGACGTCCGGACCTTGCGCGATCAGCCGGCGACCAGCGCCGCCTGAACTTCCTTGAGCTGGTGGAGGCGCTGCTCGGCGGCGTCCCTGGCGGCGCCGTCCTTGGCGTCGGCCACGTCCTCCTCGGCGTTCTTCACTTCCTGCGCGAGCTGTGCCGGATTGATCTCGGCCACCGGAATTGCCATCTCGGCGAGCACCGTCAGGCCCTCCGCATTCGCGTCGGCGAAACCGCCGCGAACGAAGATCCGCGTGGTCTGGGCGCCACGGATGACATCGATGACGCCGGGGCGGAGCGTCGTCATGAACGGCGCGTGGCCCCGCATGACGGTGAACTGGCCCTCGCTGCCCGGGACGACCACCTGCTCGACCGGCTCGGACATGAGCAGGCTCTCGGGGGAGACGAGTTCGAACTGGAAAGTCTCGGCCATTTCTATCCTCAAACGGTGCGGCGGCGGTCGGCGACGAAGCCGATGAGCAGGCCAATGACGCCGCCGATCGCGGCAAAGATCGCCGTCCGGGCGTACCTGTCGTCGAACACCGACCGGCGACCGATCGATACCTCCAGGTTGCCGCCCCTGTCCTCCGCGGAGAGCATCGCGTCCCCCTCCCGGCCGCCCTCGACCTCGAGCGAAACGCCCCCGACATTCACGTCGACCGCCCGCGGCGCCGTGAACCACCCGGCGGCGGCGCCGATGACGAGACCGACGATGAGCAGGATGACCTTCACGAGGGGTCCCTACGCAGCTTCGGCGGCGAGCTTCTTCGCCTTCTCGACCGCCGCCTCGATGGTGCCGACCATGTAGAAGGCCGGCTCCGGCAGGTGATCGAACTCGCCGGAGACGAGACGCTTGAAGCCGTTGATGGTGTCGGCAAGGTCGACGAACACGCCGGGCGCGCCGGTGAAGACCTCCGCGACATGGAACGGCTGCGACAGGAAGCGCTCGATCTTGCGGGCGCGGGCGACGGCGAGCCGGTCCTCTTCCGAGAGCTCGTCCATGCCCAGGATCGCGATGATGTCCTGCAGCTGCTTGTAGCGCTGGAGGACCTGCTGCACCGAGCGCGCCACCGCGTAGTGCTCCTCGCCGACGATCCGCACGTCGAGCATCCGCGAGGTCGAGTCGAGCGGATCCACCGCCGGGTAGATGCCCTTCTCCGCGATCGAGCGCGACAGCGTCGTCGTCGCGTCAAGGTGGGCGAAGGACGTCGCCGGCGCCGGGTCGGTCAGGTCGTCGGCGGGCACGTAGATCGCCTGCACCGAGGTGATCGAGCCCTTCTGCGTGGTGGTGATGCGCTCCTGCAGCGCGCCCATGTCGGTCGCGAGCGTCGGCTGGTAGCCCACGGCCGAGGGAATGCGGCCAAGCAGCGCCGACACTTCCGAACCCGCCTGGGTGAAGCGGAAGATGTTGTCGACGAAGAACAGCACGTCCTGGCCCTGGTCGCGGAAGTGCTCGGCGACCGACAGGCCGGAGAGCGCCACGCGGGCACGCGCCCCCGGCGGCTCGTTCATCTGGCCGAACACCAGCGCGCACTTCGAACCGGCGGTCGAGCCGTTGTTCTCGGCCGGGTTCTTGTTCACGCCGGATTCGATCATCTCGTGGTAGAGGTC
>JAEZEN010000008.1 GCA_023433185.1 Pseudomonadota bacterium
CCCCCCACCCCCCGGGGGGGCCCCCCCCCCCCCCCCCCGAAGGGGATCCGTGCCGGGCCGGCTTGCGTCAGCCGGCGGCCTGCACCGCCCGCTTGGCCATGACCTTGACGAGGTTGGCGCGATAGGCGGCCGAGCCATGGATGTCGGAGAGCATGCCGTCAGCGCCGATCGTCACGCCGTTGACCGCATCCGCGCTCCACGAGCCGGTCAGGGCCTGCTCGATGGCGCTGGCGCGGAAGACACCGTCGCCATGGGCCCCGGTGACGCCCACGCGCACCGCGCCGTCCTTGAGCTGCGCCACGAAGACGCCGGCCATGGCATAGCGCGAGGCCGGATTGTCGAACTTGGCGTAGCCCGCCTTGGCCGGGATCGGGAACGACACCGAGACGATCAGTTCGCCCGGCTCCAGCGAGGTCGAGAACAGGCCGGCGAAGAAATCCTCCGCGGCGATCGTCCGCTTGTCGGCCTTGATGGTGGCGTTGAGCGCCATCACCGCCGCCGGGTAGTCCGCCGCAGGGTCGTTGTTGGCGAGCGAGCCGCCGATCGTCCCCATGTGGCGGACGGCCGGATCGCCGATCAGGCCGGCGAGGTAGGCGAGCGCCGGGATCGCCTGCTTCACCTCGGCCGAGGCGTTGACCTCGGCATGGGTGGTGGCGGCGCCGATGGTCACCGCGTCGCCCGACACCGTGATTCCCTTGAGGTCCGGGATGCGGCGCACGTCGATGACGTCGGAAGGCGCGGCGAGCCGCTGCTTCATCGTCGGCAGGAGCGTCTGGCCGCCGGCGAGGTAGCGTGCCTCCGAGGCGCCCGCGAACAGCCTCGCGGCCTCGGCGACATCCGTGGCGCGGTGGTACTGGGTCTCGTACATCGTCTCTTCCCTTTCCTACTCGGCGGCCAGCTTGGTGGAGGCCTGCTGCAGCGCCATCCACACCCGTTCCGGCGTTGCCGGCATCGACAGATCGTTGTTGCCGATCGCGTCGGTGATCGCGTTGATCACCGCCGGCGGCGAGCCGATCGCGCCCGCTTCGCCGCAGCCCTTCACGCCGAGCGGATTGCTCGGGCAGAGGGTGACCGTGGTGCCCAGCTTGAACGACGGCATGTCGTCGGCGCGGGGCATCGTGTAGTCCATCAGCGAGCCGCTCAAGAGCTGGCCCGACTCCATGTCATAGGCGGCATATTCGAGGAGCGCCTGGCCGATGCCGTGCGCGATGCCGCCATGGATCTGGCCCTCGACGATGATCGGGTTGATCACCGTGCCGAAGTCGTCGCAGGCGACGAACTGGATGATCTCGGTCTTGCCCGTCTCGGGGTCGACCTCGACCTCGCAGATATAGGTGCCCGCCGGAAAGGTGAAGTTGGTCGGGTCGTAGAACGCCCCTTCCTTGAGGCCCGGCTCCATGCCGGCCGGCAGGTTGTGGCCGGTATAGGCGGCGAGCGCGATCTCCGCGAAGGCCTTCTTGCGGTCGGTGCCGGCGACCTTGAGCTCGCCGTTCTCGATGACGATGTCGCTCTCGGCGGCCTCGAGCAGGTGCGCCGCGATCTTCTTCGCCTTGGCCTCGACCTTGTCGAGCGCCTTGAAGATCGCCGACATCGACACCGAGGTCCGCGACCCGTAGGTGCCCATGCCGAACTGCACCTTGTCGGTGTCGCCATGGACGATCGACACGGAGTCGATCGGCACGCCGAAGCGGTCGCTGACGAGCTGGGCGAAGGTGGTCTCGTGGCCCTGGCCGTGGGCATGGGCACCGGTCAGGACCTCGATGGTGCCGACCGGGTTGACCCGGACCTCGGCCGATTCCCAGAGCCCGACGCCGGCGCCGAGCGAACCGACCGCCGCCGACGGCGCGATGCCGCAGGCCTCGATCCAGCTCGAGAAGCCGATGCCGCGGAGCTTGCCGCGCCGCGCCGCCTCCTCGCGCCGCTGCGGGAAGCCGGCATAGTCGGCCGCCTGCAGCGCCATGTTGAGCGAGGCCGCGTAGTCGCCGGCATCGTAGTTCATGATCACCGGCGTCTGGTGCGGGAAGCTCCGGATGAAGTTCTTCCGCCGCAGTTCGGCCGGGTCGACCCCGAGCTCGCGCGATGCCGTCTCCATCAGCCGCTCGACGACGAAAGCCGCCTCGGGCCGCCCGGCACCGCGCACCGCGTCGACCGGCGTGGTGTTGGTGTAGACGGCATCGACCTCGGCATAGATCGCCGGGATGTCGTACTGGCCGGAGAGCAGCGTCGCGTAGAGATAGGTCGGGATCGACGAGGAGAACGTCGACATGTAGGCGCCGAAATTCGCGATCGTGCGGACGCTGAGGCCGATGACGCGGTTGTCGGCATCGAAGGCCATCTCGGCCCGGGTGACATGGTCGCGGCCATGGGCGTCGGAGAGGAAGGACTCGCTCCGCTCCGCGGTCCACTTGACCGGCCGGCCGCCGACCCGCTTCGAGGCCCACAGGCAGAGGGTCTCTTCGGCATAGATGAAAATCTTCGATCCGAACCCGCCGCCCACGTCCGGCGCCACCACGCGGAGCTTGTTCTCGGGCGCGATGCCGACGAAGGCCGACAGCACGAGCCGCGCGACGTGGGGGTTCTGGGTGGTGTTGTAGAGCGTGAAATGCTCTTCGGCGGGGTCGTAGGATCCGATCGCGGCGCGCGGCTCGATGGCGAAGGGCACGACCCGGTTGTTGACGATGTCGAGCCGGGTGACGTGCTTGGCGCGGGCGAGCGCCGCCTTCGTCTCGTCCTCGTTGCCGAGGCCCCAGCGGAAGATCAGGTTGCCGGGCGCCTCCGGGTGGATCTGCGGCGCCGAGGCGTCCTGCGCCTTGGCCGGGTCGATGACGGCCGGCAGAGTCTCGTACTCGACGTGCACCTTCTCGCCCGCGTCGCGGGCCTGGTCGCGCGTCTCGGCGACGACCACCGCGACGATGTCGCCGACATAGCGCGCGACCTCGTGGGCGACCGCCGGATGGGCGCCGGCATTCATCGGCGAGCCGTCCTTGGAGTGGATCATCCAGCCGCAGATCAGGCCGCCGATGCGGTCGTCCGCGAGATCGGCGCCGGTCAGGACGCCCACCACGCCCGGTGCGGCGAGCGCCTCGCTGGTGTCGATCGAGACGATCCGGGCATGGGGATGCGGCGAGCGCACGAAATGCGCGTGGGTCATGCCGTGCAGTGCGATATCGTCGGTGTACCGGCCCTTGCCGGTGATGAACCGCTTGTCCTCCTTGCGCAGGACGCGGGCGCCGATTCCGTCGTTGGCCATCTCTGTTCCTCCCAGAACCCTCAACTGGTCTGCCGTCGGCGCGGGGCTCCTCCGGCCCTTTGCGCCGCCCGTCCGTCCCCTGCGCTACATCCCGGCGGCGCCCGCCTGGATCGACTTGACGATGTTGTGGTAGCCGGTGCAGCGGCAGATGTTGCCCTCGAGCTCGTGGCGGACGGTGGCCTCGTCGAGGTCCTTGCCGAGGCGGTTCACCATGTCGACCGCGGTCATGATCATGCCGGGCGTGCAGAAGCCGCACTGCAGGCCGTGGTTCTCGTGGAACGCCTGCTGCATCGGGTGCAGGGTGCCGTTGGCCGCGAGCCCCTCGATCGTGGTGACGGTCGCGCCGTCGGCCTGCACGGCGAGCATCGTGCAGGACTTGACCGCCTTGCCGTCGACATGGACGACGCAGGCGCCGCACTGCGAGGTGTCGCAGCCGACATGGGTGCCGGTCAGCCCGAGCTTCTCGCGCAGCAGATCCACGAGAAGCGTGCGGTCCTCGACCTCCGTCGTGGTGCTTTTTCCGTTCACATTGATGGAAACCGAGGTCATCTGTTGTCGTCCTCCCTTCACGATGTCGGCGGCTGCCGCCGCAACTCTTCCGTCTGACGCATCACCTGAAGATCAGGATCAGCACGATCACCACGAGCAGCCCGAGCAGGCCCCACACATACGGCCCGCCAAGCACGCCCTTCCCCGCCGCCACCTCGAGGCGTTCCTCGACCGCCTCGGCCGTGACCTCGGGGTCCCCGACCACGTCGGCGACGACCGCGGTCTCGCCCTTGTCGTCGAGCGTCGGCGCGAGCGGCGGCGCATCGGTGAGCGGCGCATCGGCGGACGCGGCCGCGGGGCCGGCGACATTGGCGGAGAAGGCGGCGAAGAACTGGTCGGCCATCTGCTTGGCCGTCGCGTCGATCAGGCGGGCGCCGATCTGGGCGAGCTTGCCGCCGACCTGGGCGTTGACCTTGTAGGCCAGCAGGGTGCCGTCGCCGTCCGGCGTCAGCTTCACGTCGGCCCCGCCCTTGGCGAAGCCGGCCACGCCGCCCTTGCCCTCGCCGCTGATCGTGTAGCCGTTCGGCGCATCGATATTGGAGAGCGTCACATGGCCCTTGAAGGTCGCCTTGACCGGACCGACCTTGGCCTGAACCGTCGCCGTCATTTCCGTATCGGACGTCTTCTCCAGCGACTGGCAACCGGGAATCGACGCCTTGAGGATTTCCGGGTCGTTCAGCGCCGCCCACACCTTCTCGCGGCTGGCCGGGATCCGGTTCTCTCCTGTCATTTCCATAGTGATACGAGTCCGAGGTGGTCGACGGGCGGCGGCTTGTCGAACGGTGGTTGCGGGCGGAGGGCGACGGGTGCCGTCCTTTTGAAGCATTCCAGATGCATTTGTCGCATGCCCGCGTCGCCGACGGCAAGGGTTGGATTTGCCGCGGCGGCCCCGCTACATAGGCGCCGGACAGCACGAGGTGGCGACAGGACGATGAGCAGGGGCGCGGTCGGAACGGCCGGAACGCCGGGGGCGACGCGCCGCGGCCCGGCGCTCGGCGCGGAAGCGCCGGTGATGCTCGAAACCGCCGGCTGGGAGGACTATGCCCTCCTCGATTCGGGCCACGGACGGAAGCTCGAGCGCTACGGCCGGTACCGGATCGTGCGGCCGGAGGAGCAGGCGATCTGGACGCCGCGCCGGCCGGCGGCCGCGTGGGATTCCGCCGACGCGACCTTCGTCGGGATCGGCGACGAGGAAGCCGACGGGCGCTGGCGCTATCGCAAGCCGGTGCCCGAGACCTGGCCGCTCGCCTATGACGGCATCGGCTTCCTCGGCCGGTTCACCGCCTTCCGTCATGTCGGCGTCTTCCCCGAGCAGATCGCCCACTGGCAATGGATGCGCGACCGCATCGCTTCCGCCCGGCGCCCGGTCCGCGTGCTCAACCTCTTCGCCTATACCGGCGTCGCCTCGCTGGTGGCGGCGAGGGCCGGGGCGGAGGTGGTCCATATCGACGCCTCGAAGAAGGCCATCGGCTGGGCCCGCGAGAACCAGGCGCACGCCGGGCTGAACGACCTGCCGATCCGCTGGATCTGCGAGGACGCAGTCCGCTTCGTCGAGCGCGAGCAGCGCCGCGGCAGCCGCTACGACGGCATCGTGCTCGATCCGCCGAAGTTCGGCCGCGGCCCGAAGGGCGAGGTCTGGGACCTCTTCACCGGCCTGCCGCCGCTGCTGCGGGCCTGCGTGTCGCTGCTCGCCGAGAATCCTCTCTTCCTGATCCTCACCGCCTACTCGATCCGCTCGTCCTTCCTCTCGATCCACGAACTCGCGGCCGAATGTCTCGAGGCGCGCGGCGGACGGCTCGAGTCGGGCGAGCTGGTCATCCGCGAGGAGGGATCGGGACGCGGCCTCTCGACCTCGCTCTTCTCGCGCTGGTCGCACGATGGCTGAGAAGACGCAGGCCGTCGCCCCGGGCCGGGTGCTCCACATCACCAGCCTCGCCAATCCGCTCGTCAAGGAGATTCGGGGTCTCGCCCTCGCCAAGAACCGGAAGGCGAGCCGCCTGTTCGTCGCCGAGGGCCTGAAGCTGATCGCCGACGCCATCGAGGCCGGCTGGCGCATCCGCACCCTCGTCCATGCCACGCGGGTCGCCAACGAGGGCCTCGTCGAGCGCCTCAGCGCCACCGCGCGCGTCCGCGGGGCCGACATCGTCTCGGTCAGCGAGCCGGTGCTCGAGAAGATCGCGCGGCGCGACAATCCCCAGGCGGTGCTCGGCGTGTTCGAGCAGAGGCTCGTCCGGCCCGCCGACATCCATCCCCGCGCCGGCGATGTCCATGTCGCGCTGGAGGCGATCCGCGACCCCGGCAACCTCGGCACCATCATCCGCACCGTCGACGCGGTCGGCGCGGCCGGCGTCATCCTCGTCGGTGACACCGTCGACCCGTTCTCGGTGGAAGCGGTGCGGGCGACGATGGGCTCGGTCTTCCATGTGCCGCTGGCCCGCGCCAGCCATGCCGAGTTCGAGACGCTCCGCGCCCGCTGGGGCGGCACCGTGGTCGGCACGCACCTCGCCGCCACGCCCGACTATCGCGGCGCCGACTATCGCGGCCCGGTGCTGGTGGTGATGGGCGGCGAGCAGGCCGGCCTGACCCCGGCACTGGCCGAATCCTGCGGGCTCCTGGTCAGGATCCCCATGGCGGGCCGGGCCGATTCCCTCAATCTCGCCGTCGCCACCGGGGTGATGCTGTTCGAGGTGATGCGCGACCGGCTGCGGATCGATGGCTGAGCACCGGCGCCCCGACGGCCCGCTTTCCCGGCTCGGCATCGCCGTGATCCTCGCGACGCTCGCCCTCGACCAGGTGTCGAAACACTGGGCGGAAGCGAACCTCGCTCTGGGCGAGGCCATCGACCTCCTGCCGATGCTCATGCTCTACCGCATCCACAATCCCGGCATCGCCTTCAGCTTCCTCGCCGGATTCGGCGGCCTGCCGCTGATCGCCATCACGGTGGTGGTGATGGCGGTGGTTCTCGTCTTCTGGCGGACGGCCGAGGACGGCGGCCGCTGGGCGACGGCCGGCTATGCGCTCATCATCGGCGGCGCCCTCGGCAACCTCGTCGACCGCGTGCTCCACGGCCACGTGATCGACTTCCTGCTCCTCCACATCGGCGACCGGACGCTGTTCGTCTTCAACCTCGCCGATGCCGCCCTGACCATCGGCCCGGCCATCCTCATCGTCCTCTATCTGCTTGCCGGGCGGAAGGCTCCCGCCACTGACGACGAGGCCGGCTGAGCCGCTCAGAGGGCGCGTTCGCCGAACAGGTGCTGCTCGATGTCCGGCACCGGATGGGAGGCGAGGTCCTTGTCGATCTCGGCGACCAGCGCGCCCTGGACGTGCTGGCTGTAGGCCTTGCGGAGCACGCCGAGGGCGCGCGGCGGGGCGACGATCACGAGGTGCGCCACCTCCTTGCCGAGCACGGCCTTGTCGAGCCGCGAAGCGAGCGCCTTGAGGAACTCCTGTTCCTGCTGGTCGTGCCAGTCGGTCTGTTCGACGGCGCTCCGCGCCGTGCCGACGCTCTGGTGAACGCGGCCGGGCCGGTCGGTGCCGAGCGCGCTGGTGCGCTCGTCCTCCGCGGCCAGCGCCGAGCGGGTGCGCAGGTCGGGGAACTGCTCGTCGCCGATGTTCTCGAGGATGATCGTCTTGCGGCCGTCGCAGACCACGACCCAGGTACCCTGGCGAAGCTTGAGGTCCATCATGTCTCCCCTTTCGTGATCCGGACGGAACGCCGGCCCTTCGACCGGGTTCCCGAAGTCACCGCTGGTTAACCCTTATGAGGTCCTAATAGCGCCGGGCTCGCAAAACGATTCTGATTTGCGTCAAGACGGGGGGCGTATGGGAGACATCATTCTTTTCCGGCGGCGGCAGGAGCAGGTCGAACATGACGACGACGGCATCGACCTCGTCACCGCCGTGGACGCGGCGATCCGCGATCTCCGCGAGATCTCCGCGCGATGGGAGGAGGAAGCCTCGCGCCGCCAGGCCGTCGACTGCCTGAAGATGCTCGAACGGGCCTTCGCCACCGCGGTGTAGACCGCACCGCCGCGCCCGCCGCCCGGGGGCACCGCCCGCGCCGCGACCGCCGCGAAAATGCAGGGCTGGCAAAGTCCGCTCTTTGTCATATCATGCCGGCCATGATCGCGAGCGGCGGCACGTCCGCCGTGGGCGCACCGCAAGAAGGAGACCGCGTGGTGGTGGACGTCGAACTCAGGGGCGTTAAGAAGAACTATGGTCCGGTCACGGCCATCCACAACCTCGACCTGGCCGTGGAGAAGGGCGAGTTCTGCGCGTTGCTCGGCCCCTCCGGATGCGGCAAGTCCACGCTCCTGCGCATGATCGCGGGCCTCGAGGCGGTTACCGAAGGCTCGATCCACATCGGTGGCGTCGACGTCACCCACGTGCCGCCGGCCAAACGGCGCATCGCGATGGTGTTCCAGTCCTACGCACTCTATCCGCATATGACGGTCCGCCAGAACATCTCGTTCTCGCTGCGGGTCGCCAAGGCGCCGAAGGACCTCATCGAGCGGCGCACCAACGAGGTCGCGAAGATGCTGCAGCTCGAGCAGCTTCTCGATCGCAAGCCCGCCCAGCTCTCGGGCGGCCAGCGCCAGCGCGTCGCGATCGGCCGGGCGCTGGTCCGCGAGCCGGAGGTCTTCCTCTTCGACGAGCCGCTGTCGAACCTCGACGCGATGCTCCGCGTGCAGATGCGCATCGAGATCGCCAAGCTCCACAACGACCTCAAGTCGACGATGATCTACGTCACCCACGACCAGGTCGAGGCGATGACGCTCGCGAACAAGATCGTGGTGCTCGACCATGGCGTGATCTCGCAGATCGGCGCGCCGATGGACCTCTACCAGTCGCCCGAGAACAAGTTCGTCGCCTCCTTCATCGGCTCGCCGACGATGAACTTCGTTCCCGCCGAGCTCCAGCCGGCGGACGGCTCGAGCGCCGCCCTCGACCTGAAGGGCGGGGGCCATGTGACGGCCACGACCAGGAAGGGCCCGGCCAAGAAGAACGGCGGCCTTGAGGTCGGCATCCGGCCGGAGCATGTCGGCCTGGCCACGGCCGGCGCCGCCAATGCCAACCTCCCCGGCACCATCCAGATCGTCGAGCATCTCGGCAATGCGACGATCATGTATGTCGATACGCCGGCCGGCACGATCGTCGTCCAGGACGACGGCGACTACAAGGGCAAGGCCGGCGAGAACGTCGGCATCGTCTTCGACCCGGCGCGCTGCCACGTGTTCGCGTCGAACGGCATGGTGATGTGACGCGGGCACCCTGAGCCCGTATCGCGCCGGGGGCGACGAGTGCCCCCGCCTGCCTCAAGCGAGAAAGCGCGCCGCGTCTATCGCCGGCTCGAACAGCCGCCAGGTATTTCGCCCGCGGCGCTTGGCATCGTAGAGCGCGATGTCGGCCTGGCGGAGAAGCGTGTCGTCGCCGAACGCATCGCCCGGGACCAGGGCGATGCCTACCGATGCGGAAACCACGACGTGACGGTCGAGGACGGGAATCGGCTTGGACAGTCGGTCGACAATTCTTCGCGCCAGGCTCACCGCCATTTGCGGTTGATCCAATC
>JAEZEN010000054.1 GCA_023433185.1 Pseudomonadota bacterium
TCCTCCCCTTCACCCGCGCCGGCTCGACCGGCTTCGCGGCAGTCTCCTCACGCGTCCGCCCCTCACACCTGGGCGATGTCGATCCAGCGCTTCTCGTTGGCCGAGATGACGATCGCGTCGACCACCCGCTGGATCTCCCAGGCCTCGCGGAAGTCGGGCATGAACTTCGGGCCGCCGGCGAGCGACCTGAGCAGCGCCATGACTTCGATGGTCTTGATGTCGTTGAAGCCGAGCTGGTGCCCCGGCGCCGGGCAGAACTCCTTGTAGAAGGCATGGTCCGGCCCGGCGAGGATGGTCTTGAAGCCCTCGCGGCCGCGGGGGCTGCCGACGGTGAAGAGCTTGAGCTCGTTGAACCGCTCGTGATCGACCTCGATCGTCCCCTTCGAGCCGGTGATCTCGAAGGCGAGCGTCATCTTCCGGCCCGCCTTGACCCAGCTCGCCTCGAGCGAGCCGGTGGCGCCGCCGGCGAACCGGACGAGCGCGCGGGCCTCGTCGTCGACCTCGACCGCACGCATCTCGCCTGAGCCCGCCACCGGGCGCATCTTCGTCACCGTCTCGATCTGGCCGACCAGCGACTCGATCGGCCCGACGATCGCGCGTGCGATCGAGACGATGTGGCTGCCGAGGTCGGCGACGACGCCGTGGCCTCCGGCCCTGTCGAGGCGCCATGTCCACGGCGCCTTCGGGTCGGTCATGTAGTCCTCGGCATGGATGCCACGGAAGCTGACCACCTCGCCGATCTCGCCGCTTTCGACGATCTCCCGGGCGAGCGCCACCATCGGGTTCTTGAGGTAGTTGAAGCCGACCGCCGTCTTGATGCTCTTCCGCTCGGCGGCATCGACCATGCGCTTGGCGTCCGCCGCGTTGGGGGCAAGCGGCTTCTCGCAATAGACCGGCTTGCCGGCCGCGATGGCGGCAAGCGCGATCGGCATGTGGAGCGTGTTGGGCGTGGTGATGTCGACGAGGTCCACCGCGGGGTCGTCGACCAGCGCCTGCCAGTCGCCGGTCGAGCGGGCGAAACCGAGCGTCGCGGCCGCCCTGGCAGCGGCGTCGGCATTCACGTCCGCCAGCATCTCGAGGACCGGCTGCATCGGCAGCTCGAACACCCCCGGCGCGGCGCGGAACGCATGGGCGTGGCTTCGCCCCATGAAGCCGCTCCCGACAAGCCCGATCCCGATCGTCTTCATGCTTCCCCGTTCTCCGTTGCGCAGGAACCGGCCGGCCGATGCCACCGCCCGCGTGTCTTGATGCTGTCCCCGTCAGGCTTCCGCCAGCACCGCCGGGTTCACGACCAGCGCCGGATCGAGCCGCCCGTCGAGCCCGGCGAGCACGTTCTCCGCCGCGGCGATGCTCAGCCGCGCCATCGCCTCCCGGCTGACGCCCGCCATGTGCGGGCTGAGGATCGCGCGGTCGCAGGCGAACAGCGGGTTGTCGTGGCGCGGCGGCTCCTCGTCGAAGGTGTCGATGCCGGCCCCGGCGATCCGCCCGGCCTGCAGCGCGTCAGCCAGCGCCGCCTCGTCGATCAACCCGCCTCGCGCGGTGTTGACGATGATCGCCTCGGGCCGCATGCGGGCGATCTCGGCGGCGCCGATCATGTTCTCGGTCTCGGGAAGCCGCGGCAGGTGCAGCGAGATGACGTCGACGTCCGGGATCATCGCCCGCCAGTCGTCGATCTTGTCTACCCCCGCCGCCGCCATCGTCTCTGTCGGCACGTTCGGATCGTAGGCGAGCACCGTCATGCCGATGGCTTTCGCCCGCGACGCGAGCGCCCGTCCGATCCGGCCGAACCCGAGGAGGAGGAGCGTCCGGCCGTCGAGCTCGAACGTCTCCGAGCGCGCCCGGGATGCAGCCCAGTCCCCCGCCCTCACGGCCCGGTCGTACCGGATCCCGGCCTTGGCGACGGCGAGCATCAGGTAGAGGGCGTGTTCGGCGACGGTCGCGGAATGCACGCCGCCGACCAGCACCAGCGGCACGCCCATGGCGGTCAGCGCCTCCACCGGGACATTGTCGTAGCCGACGCCGTGGCGCGAGACGATCCTGAGCCGCTTCGCGTTGACCAGCGCCTCGCGCGGCAGCGGCGCCGTCCGGATGAGAAGAGCGTCGGCCGCCGGCAGCTTCGCCACGAACTCGGCCGGCTCGTCGCCCTCCATCTGTACCAGGGTCAGGCCTTCGCGACGGCGCAGCACGTCGAGCCCATCCGGGTGGAGCTTGCCTGAGAGCAGGACGGTCGGCATGGGCGGAGGAGTCCCGGTTCGCGCGTGCTTCGCTGGTCTAGGGTGCGGCACTCCACGTGTCCAGATCGGCCTTGATGGGAAGGCATCGCCCCCGCTCTGCCCTGACCGCACGCACCGGGCAAGTCCCGGCCTGGCGAAGGGGCGACCGCGCCCCAGAAAGTTGCGGTGGATTTCCAATGCACTTTATGCGAGTATGTGCCGACCCATGCCTGTGTGGAGCGCATGGGCGGGAGGGGGAAAAGCATGGCCAGTAAAGCGCGAGTGGCATCTGCTTCGTCGTCAGGCGAGACACCGCGCCTCGGCGCCGTTGTCCGTTTCACGCCGAAAGCCGGCGGGGTCGGCATCAAGCGTCTCGAGGACGGCGGCTTTCGCGTCGCCTCCTCGCGGGACTTCAAGGGCGCCGCTTCGGTGCCCAACGACTTCGACGGCGCCGACGTCCAGTATTTCGAGCGCTTCGGTATCGCCATCGTCCGCCAGGACGCGGATCGCCTGGCGCCGATGGTCGAGAAGGCCGTTCAGCAGCACGAGGTCTCCGGCGTGCGGCCCGAACGCTCCTATCGTGCCCTCGGGCTGCCGATGCAGCGCACCATCGTACCGCCGCCGGTCGTGCTTGCACCGCCGCCGATCGACGCAGACTATCTCCGCGGCTATCGCGACGGGGTCAACGAGCTTGCCGACCGGCTTCTCGGCGCCAATGGCGCTGCGCTGCGCAAGCCGTCCGCCGCGTCGGAGGAGATGACCGGGACGTGGGGGCTTCAGGCGACACGGGTGCTGGAGAGCACGCTCACCGGCGCCGGCATCAAGGTGGCGGTTCTGGACACGGGCTTCGATCACCGTCACCCCGATTTCGTCGGGCGCAGCGTCACCCGGAAGCTGTTCGCTTCGAAGAGTTCCGACGACGATCTCGTCGGCCATGGCACGCATTGCATCGGGACCGCCTGCGGGCCCCTGCGGCCGGTCACGGGGCCGCGCTACGGCGTTGCATACGAGGCCGAGATCTACGCCGGCAAGGTGCTGGGCGACGACGGCTTCGGGACCGACCGGTCGGTTATCGCAGGCATGGACTGGGCACTCGAACAGGGCTGTGACGTGATCTCGATGTCGCTGGGCGCACCCACCGGCCTTGGCGACCAGCCGAGCGACGACTACGAGCAGATCGGCCAGGTCTGCCTCGACGCCGGTGCGCTGGTCGTGGCCGCTGCCGGCAACAACAGCCGCCGCCCCGACCGGATTGCGCCGGTGTCCTCTCCGGCGAACGCCTCGACCATTCTGGCGGTGGCCGCCATCGACGTGGCCCTCGCCGTCGCGTCGTTCTCGTGCGGTGGCGTGAACACGGGGCAGGAGGTCGATATTGCCGCGCCGGGTGTCGATGTCCTTTCCTCGCTGCCCGGCGATAGCTACGGTCGCTGGGACGGCACGAGCATGGCAACCCCGCATGTTGCAGGCATCGCGGCCCTGATCGCGCAGTCCGACAGCAAGTTCCGGGGGTGGGCGCTGTGGGCGCGTCTGCTGCAGCTCGTCCGCCCCCTGCCGGCCCCGGCCCGTGATATCGGCAAGGGACTGGTGCAGGCACCGCTGGCCTGATGGATCGATTTGGATGACGGCAGGCAAGGTCGACGTCACCATCCGTCTCGAACCGGATGCAACGCCCGAGCGGGTGGATGACATCGTCCGCGAACTGTCGGCTCGCGGGCTCGAGCGGGTCGAGGCGCACCCGCGTTTCGGCCTGGTCAACGGCACTATCGACCCCGGGTCCCTCGACGCGCTTCGTGGCGTAAGCGGCGTCGCCTCGGTGCGTCGGGATCGCACCTATGGCCCCCAGGACGAGTGAGCCGGCCGGCGGTCGGGCACCTGCCCCGACGGCCCTCTCACGCCAGTGGCG
>JAEZEN010000300.1 GCA_023433185.1 Pseudomonadota bacterium
CGCGTCGGGATCGACCTCGAGGCCGTGGCGGGTCGATATCTCGCGGACCTGGCGGCGCGCGGTCTTCAGGTCGAGTCGGTCGACCGCCTTCACCGGCTCGACGCCGAGCACGACGTTCTCGGCGACCGTGAACACCGGCACGAGCATGAAATGCTGGTGCACCATGCCGATGCCGGCGCGGATCGCATCGCCCGCGCCGCGGAAGCGGACCGGCTTGCCGTCGATGAGGATCTCGCCCTCGTCCGGCCGGTAGAGGCCGGAGAGAACGTTCATCAGGGTCGACTTGCCGGCACCGTTCTCGCCAAGGAGGCCGAGCACCTCGCCGGCGCGGATCGTCAGGTTCACGTCGGCATTGGCGACGACGCTGCCGAACCGCTTGGTGATGCCCCTGAGCTCGATGTCCACCGTGATCCGCCCCGCGGGTCGCCTGGCCGAAGTCCCTGCAGGGTGCAGCCTGCTCCAGGATTCGAACGCCGCGCGGGCATGCCGCGCGGCGATCCGCTTCGGGGACGGCTAGCCGCCGCCCTTCACGTCGATCGAGCCATCGATGATGCCCGCGCGGAGCGCATCGAGCTCGGCCTTGAGCTCGTCCGGAACGGCGCTGTCGAGTTCGTGGAAGGGGGCGAGGCCGACGCCGCCCGAGGCGAGCGTGCCGACCGTGACGCCGCCCTCGAAGGTGCCGTCATGCGCCGCGGTGATCGCGGCGAGCACCGTGGCGTCCATCCTTTTCTCGACCGAGGTGAGATAGACACCGGCCCGCCCGGGATCGGTCACCGCCTGGTCGACATCGACGCCGATGATCTTGAGCGCGTCGACGCCCAGCTCCGCCGCCAGCGACGCCGATCCGAGGCCCACCGGTCCCGCGACCGGCATGACGATGTCGGCGCCCTCGTCGGCGAGGTTCTTGGCGAAGGCGCGGCCATCGTCGAGCGATTCGAAGTTGTTGGTGAAAAGACCTTCCCGCGAGGCCGGGTTCCAGCCGAGCACTTCGACGCTGGTGCCCTTGACGTCGTTGTAGTGGGCGACGCCGCGGACGAACCCGTCCATGAAGATCGTCACCGGCGGGATGTTGATGCCGCCGAAGGTGCCGACGATGCCGGTCTCTGACACGCCGGCCGCGAGATAGCCGGCGAGGAACGCCGCCTCGTCGGTCGCGAAGACCTGGCCGAGGATGTTGGGTACCACCGGGTCGTAGGCATAGTCGACGATCGAGAACTTCGTATCCGGGTTGGCTTCGGCCGCCTTCTGGGTGGCGTCGCCGAGCAGGAAGCCGACCGTGATGATGATGTCGCAGCCCTCGCCGAGGAAGGAATTGATGTTCGGCTCGTAGTCGGTCTCGGCCCGCGACTCGAGGAGCTTGATCTCGATGCCCAGCGACGCCGAGGCGTCCTGCACGCCCTTCCACGCCGTCTGGTTGAAGCCCTTGTCGTCCACGCCGCCGATGTCGGTCACCTGGCAGGCCTTGAAGGCCGCCGCCGGGGTTGCCGAGCCCGCGCCGATCACGGCCGCCGTCGCCAGTGCGGCGAGCGCCGTGGTGATGGTCCTCTTCTCCAAGTCAGCCTCCTGTCTGAGCCACCGTCACTTTCCCCGCGCCGCTCTCACCGGCCGGAAACCGGCTATCAGCTTGGCATTTTCCCCCGTGACCGTCGAGGCTCTTCACATCGCGCCGCGGCGGGGGCGCCAAGGTCAGGCGGAAGGCGATGGCGCATCGATCTCCGACAGGCCGCCGTCGACCGCCAGTTCCGCACCGGTGGTGAAGGTGGCCTCGAAGGCGAGGAAGAGCGCGGCCCGCGCGACCTCGTCCGCGGTCCCGTGGCGCCGCATGGGCGTTGCCGCGTCGCCGATGCGGCTGAAGGCCTCGCGCTCCTCCGCGCTCATGCCCGCGATGCCCAGCGTCGGCGTATCGATGAAGCCGGGCGCCACGGCATTGACCCGCACGCCACGTCCGACCAGTTCGGCGGCCATGACCCGGGCATAGGCCCGGACGGCAGCCTTGGACGCCATGTAGGCCGCCATTCCGGGACTGGCCGTGCCGGGCGTGACGGTCGTCACGACGATCGCCCCGCCGTCCCGGACCAGCGGTGCCAGCGCCTTCAGGGTGAAGAAGACGCCGCGGGCATTGATCGCGAAGTGCCGATCGAAAGCCGCTTCGCCGACCGCATCGAACGGATCGAGTTCGGCCACCCCGGCGAAGACGAACACCGCGTCCAGCCTGCCGAAGCGCGCCCCGGCCGCGGCGGCCAGCGCCGCGATGTCCTCCGCCCGCGTCACGTCGGAGCGCAGCGCCCGGCCGGCGCCGAGAACGGCTTCGGCCGCCACCACGTTCGCCGGGTTGCTGCCCGTGACCAGGACGTCGCCCCCCGCCGACGGCCAGACGCTGCGCGGTCGCGAGCCCCATGCCATGGGTCCCGCCGATCACCACCGCCGTCTTGCCTTGGTACTGCATGTCGATTCTCCCGGTTGATGTTCCGAGATCAGATGCAATTGTGGACGTTGTCCCGACAGTGGGGCTATCGTGACCGGATCATCCACATACGTGGACAACTCCGTGATAGACCTCAACGACCTCCGCCTCTTCGCCCGCGTCGTCGACCATGGCGGCTTCGCCGCCGCCAGCCGCGCCTCGGGCATTCCGAGGTCGACCCTCAGCAAGCGGGTCGCCGCGCTCGAGCGCAGCCTCGACGTCCGGCTCATCCAGCGCACCTCGCGACGCTTCGCCGTGACCGAGATCGGCAGCGACCTCCACCGCCATGCGGCAGCGATGGTCATCGAGGCCGACGCCGCCGAGGCCGTGGTGCGAAGCCGGCAGGCCGAACCGGCGGGAACGGTCCGCATCACGGCGTCGATACCGGCCGCGCAGACGACCCTCGCACCGTTGCTGCCGGAGATCGCCGACGCCTATCCCCGCGTCACCATCGTCCTCCATGCGACCGATCGCTTCGTCGACCTCGTTCAGGAGAACTTCGACATCGGCCTCCGCGCCCATTTCGCGCCGCTGCCCGATTCGAGCCTGGTCCAGCGGGTGCTGCGCGTCGATCCCGGTATTCTCGTCGCGGCCCCGGCCTATGTCGACCGGCGCGGCGCGCCGCCGACGATCGCCGCGCTCGCGCAGCATGACGGCCTCCTCCCGGCGCCGAGCACGGCCGCGTGGACCATCCGGGACGCCGACGGCGGGAGCGCGACGATCGCCCCCCTGCCCCGCTTCTTCGCCGACGACTGGACAACCCTCCTTGCCGCCGCCCGCCACGGCCTCGGCATCGCCTGCCTGCCATCGGCACTGTGCGCGGCCGACCTGCGCAGCGGGGCCCTGGTGCGCGTCCGGGAGGACTGGTCGACCGACGGCGTGACCACCACCATGCTGGTGCCGCATCGCCGGGGCCGGCTGCCGGCCGTAACGGTCGTGGCCGATCACGTCGTGAGACGGATGGCCGCGGGCGGCGAAGCCGGCTGATGCCGTGCGGCGTTTCCCGCGGCGCCGCCGCCGACTATGATCGCCGGCAGCGGACGATGCGGCCGGGGGTTGCCGGAATGGACCAGGAACTGTTCGAGGCGGCAAGCGCAGTGCGGATGCGGGCTCACGCGCCGTATTCGCGGTTCCTCGTCGGCGTCGCCCTCCGCACTGCCGACGGCGCGCTCCACACCGGCTGCAACGTCGAGAATGCCGCCTTCCCCGAGGGCTGGTGCGCGGAGACGACCGCGATCGGCCGGATGGTCGCGAGCGCCGGGCCCGGTCCCGGCCGCAGCATCGCCATGGTCTGCGTCGTCGCCGACCGGATCGACGGCCGTTTCACCACGCCCTGCGGCGGCTGCCGCCAGCGCCTCGCCGAATTCGGCACGCCGGAGACCGTGATCCACTGCTTCGACCCCGGCGGTCGCGGCGCGACCTGGCGCCTCGGCGAACTGCTGCCGGCGGGCTTCGACCTGCGGGGCGAGCCGTGAGCGACCGTGCAGGGATCGCCGCCGGCATCATCCGCAAGCAGGCCGACCTGCCCTATTCGGTCGGCCTGGTCCTGGGCTCCGGGCTCGGCGGCCTCGCCGACGCCGTCACCGATGCCGTCCGCATTCCCTTCGCGGCGCTCCCCGGCTTTCCCGCCTCCGGGGTCTCATCGCACAAGGGGGACCTGGTTGCGGGCCGGCTCGAAGGCGCGCCGGTGGTGGTGCTCGCCGGCCGCGCGCACTACTACGAGCGTGGCGACGCCGGCGCGATGCGTGTGCCGATCGCGACACTCAAGGCGCTCGGCTGCGACATCCTCATCCTCACCAATGCCGCAGGGTCGCTCCGCACCGAGGTCGGCCCCGGCGACATCATGCTGATCACCGACCACATCAACTTCGCCGGCGCCAATCCGCTGATCGGCGAAGCGACCGACGCCCGCTTCGTCGGGATGACCGGCGCCTATGATGCGAGCCTCCGCGCCGGGCTGCTGGGCGCCGCCGAGCGCGAGCGCATCCGCCTCGCGACCGGCGTCTACATGTGGTTCTCCGGTCCGAGCTTCGAGACCCCCGCCGAGATCCGCGCCGCCCGCGTCCTCGGCGCCGACGCGGTCGGCATGTCGACGGTCCCCGAAGTGATCCTCGGCCGCTTCTTCGGCATGCGGATCGCCGCCGTCTCGACCATCACCAATCTCGCCGCCGGCATGACCGGCGCCGAACTCAGCCACGAGGAAACCAAGGCGCTCGCACCGGTCGGCGCCCGCAAGCTCGAGCAGGTGCTCCGCCGCTTCCTCCGCGACCGCGAATTGAGGTGATCCCATGCTGCCCCAGGAAATCATCCGCCGGAAGCGCGACGGCCACGCCCTCGACAAGGCCGAGATCGCCTTCATGGTCCACGGCCTCACCCACGGTACGGTGACCGAGGGCCAGATCGCCGCCTTCGCCATGGCGATCTTCTTCCGCGACATGGTGCGCGAGGAGCGCGTCGCCCTGACCGAGGCGATGCGCGATTCCGGCGCCGTGCTCGACTGGACGGGCCTCGAGGGACCGGTGCTCGACAAGCACTCGACCGGCGGCATCGGCGACAACGTCTCGCTGATGCTCGCGCCCGCGCTTGCCGCCTGCGGCGCCTATGTGCCGATGATCTCCGGGCGCGGCCTCGGCCATGGCGGCGGCACCCTCGACAAGCTCGATTCGATCCCCGGCTACCGCACCAACCCCGACCTCGCGCTGTTCCGGACGGTGGTCGAGGACGTCGGCTGCGCGATCATCGGCCAGACCGCGGACCTCGCGCCGGCCGACCGGCGCCTCTACGCGATCCGCGACGTGACGGCGACCGTCGAATCGGTGCCGCTGATCACCGCCTCGATCCTGTCGAAGAAGCTCGCCGAGGGACTCGACGCCCTGGTGCTGGACGTGAAGACCGGCAACGGTGCCTTCATGGTCACGCTCGACCAGGCGCGCATGCTGGCCCGCAGCCTCGTCGACGTGGCCAACGGCGCCGGGGTGAAGACGGCGGCGCTGATCACCGCCATGGACCAGTCGCTCGCCTCGGCCGCCGGCAATGCGGTCGAAGTGCTCAACGCCGCCGAGTTCCTTTCCGGCCGCCATCGCGACCCGCGGCTCTACGAGGTCACCGTGGCGCTCGGCGCCGAGGGGCTGGTGCTCGCCGGACTCGCGGCCGACATTGCCGTGGGGCGCAGCCGCATCGAGGACGCGTTCGCCTCCGGCAGGGCCGCGGAGATCTTTGCCCGCATGGTGGTCGCCCTCGGCGGCCCGGCCGGCTTCATGGACGATCCGGCCGCCCACCTGAAGCCGGCGCCCGTGGTCCGTGACGTGTTCCCCGACGACGAAGGGGTCGTCGGCGGCGTGGATTCGCGGGCCGTGGGCATCGCCGTCATCGAGATGGGCGGCGGCCGTGCCCGGCCCGAGGACAAGATCGACCACAGCGTCGGGTTCACCCGGCTCGCCGCGGTGGGCGCCCGGGTCGGCAGGAGCGAGGCGCCGCTCGGCGTCGTCCATGCCCGCACGGAGGCCCATGCCGAAAAGGCTGCCGAGGCCTTGCGCAGGGCCTACAAGGTGGGCATTGCCATCCCGGAGGAAACTCCCGAGGTCCATGAACGGATCGGCTGACGAGGTTCGACAGACATGCGTATCGATGCGGTGCCGATCGGCGCCAATCCACCCGACGACGTGAACGTCATCATCGAGGTGTCGATCGGCGGCGAGCCGATCAAGTACGAGATGGACAAGGGTTCGGGCGCCCTGGTCGTCGACCGGTTCCTCTACACGCCGATGCGCTACCCGGGGAACTACGGGTTCATCCCGCATACGCTTTCAGGGGACGGCGACCCCTGCGACGTGCTGGGCGCCAACACGCGGGCCATCGTGCCGGGCGCGGTGATGAGCGTCCGGCCCGTCGGGGTGCTGGTGATGGAGGACGACGGGGGGCAGGACGAGAAGATCATCGCGGTGCCCTCGGCAAAGCTCACCGCGCGCTATGCTTCGGTCAAGCGCCACACGGACCTGCCCGACATCACCATCCAGCAGATCGAGCACTTCTTCGCCCACTACAAGGATCTCGAGCCCGGCAAGTGGGTGCGGATCGTGCGCTGGGGCGAGGTCGAGGAGGCCAAGGCGATGATCGAGGAAGCGATCGCGCGCGCCGGGGGCAGCGCCTGACACCGTTTCGCGCCGGAGGCAAGGCGTCGAGGATGTACGCGATCAAGGCCGCCATCGCCGATCCGCGGGCGCCGGACTTCAGCTTCCCGGCGCAGAAGACGATGTATGGCGGCAAGGCCATCGCGGCGGGCGACGTGATCTACCTGTTTGCCAGTGAGAACGCGGGTGGCACCGGTCTCGTCGCGCGCGGCGCGGTCGTCTCCGCCCAGGCCGTACCCCGCGCGGCGGGCGTGGCGCGACAGACGCCGCGGGTGAGCATCGTCGTTCGATCACTCGGGCTGGCGGGGGTCCCCCTCGGCCGGTCCGAACTCAGGGATTTCCGCGACTGGGATGATGGCCGGCCGGAAACGGAGTTGAACTTCAAGCTCTACCGCCAGGCGACGAACAAGATCGTCGGGCTCACCGCGGACGCGGCGGCCTTTCTCGACCGCTACTTCTGAGCGTCGCGCCCGAGTCTTTCGACACGGTCCGCGATCGCGGCTGCTCCCCGCTCCCCGTACCGGAACGCGGGCGATCGCGATCGGCGGCGTCGATCAGCCGCCCGGCCACTCGCGCCAGTGGCTCGGCCGGACGAACACGGGCTTGCCGCTCTCGGCATTGACCCATGTGCGCTGCACCTGACGGCAGGCGAAGGCGAGGGCGCTCGGCCGACCTTCGGCCATCGTCGCGAGCTGGACCGGACGGTCGTCCGGGGCGCTCCGGATGTGCCGCCACGGGTTGCCGGTGACCGGTTCGGCCGGAGGCGCCACCGCGCGCGCCGGCGTCCCGCCCGCCGCAAGCCCGGCGAGCGCAGGGGCCACCACCCGGTCATAGAGCCCCTTCTGGGCGCGAGTCAGGCGGTCGTAGCCGAGGTCGACGGCCGCAAGGGCGACGCCGTAGGCCGGATCACCAGGGTCGAGTTCGCCGCGGTCCACGAGGGCCGCGATCTTGTCTGCAAGGTCCCGATCGGAAGAAGAGATGTTCAATTGTTTCTCCGCCTTTGCATAAAACTTTCGCTTTTGGACAAGGCATTCGCTACTTCCGGCGCGTCCGCAAGCGAGCGAACCGAGTACTTGGCCGTCGTCCTGCAATGGACGATTGCACAATAACTAGGTGCGCGTGACATCGCGTCTACCTGCAACGGCCAGAAAAGGCGCGGCGAGCTTGCGTTGCGGACAGCGTGCAGAGTGCCGCGCGTTATGCTAGGAAGGTCGCGGCGTGGGGCCGGGTGGCCGCGCGCTGAACGATGTCGGGGAGAATGAGGGGGTTTCTGCCGTGGCGTTCAGTGATCGTCGGGTCATCCTACGCGCCGTCCTCGCGGCGACCCTGATTTCGGCCGTCGGTCTGAGCGCCTGCGGGCGGAAGGGCGCCCTCGAGCCACCCCCGAAGGCCGACGTCACGTCGGGCCAGGTGGACGGCGACAACAACGACGACAAGCCGAACCGCAGCTTCCCGCTGGATTTCCTGCTCTAGGCGCTCAAGCCGGCGACCCGCCGCTTCGTCCCGGCTGGGCGCCACGACACCGGACCCCTATCCGTGCACCACTTCCACTACCGCCACGGCCAGCTCCACGCCGAGGAGGTGTCGCTGCCCGGGCTCGCTGCCGCCGTCGGCACGCCGTTCTACTGCTATTCGAGCGCAGCGATCACCGACCGGTACCGCGCGTTCCGCGATGGGCTGGCCGGCCTCGACACGATGGTCTGCTTCGCCATGAAGGCCAATTCCAACCAGTCGGTGATCCGCACCCTGGTCGCCGAGGGCGCCGGCTGCGACGTGGTCTCCGAAGGCGAGTTCCGCCGGGCCCTCGCGGCCGGCTGTCCGCCCGAGCGCATCGTCTTTGCCGGCGTCGGGAAGACCGCTGGGGAGATCGCCTTCGCGATCGAGACGGGCATCTACTGCTTCAATGCCGAGTCCGAACCCGAGATCGCGCGCATCTCGGAGATCGCCACCGCGAAGGGCCGGACCGTGAAGGTGGCCGTGCGCGTCAATCCCGACGTCGACGCCAGGACCCACCACAAGATCACCACCGGCAAAGCCGAGAACAAGTTCGGCATCCCCTGGCTCCGCGCCCGTGAGGTCTATGCCCATGCGGCGCGCCTGCCCGGCATCGCGCTGTCGGGTGTCGACATGCATATCGGCAGCCAGATCACCGACCTCGGCCCCTACGACCAGGCCTATGGCCTGCTCGCCGACCTTGTCCGCGACCTCCGCGCGGAGGGCCACCGGATCGACCATGTCGACGCCGGCGGCGGCCTCGGCATTGCCTACCATCTCGACGATCGTGCGCCGCCCGACCCGGTCGCCTATGGCGAGATCGTGCGGCGCCGCCTCGGCAATCTCGGCTGCCGCCTCCTGTTCGAGCCCGGCCGCTTCCTCGTGGGCAATGCCGGAGTGCTGGTGACCGAGGTGGTCTACGTCAAGAAGGGCGCCTTCAAGACCTTCGTCGTCGTCGACGCGGCCATGAACGACCTCATCCGGCCGACGCTCTACGAGGCGCACCACGACATCCTGCCGGTGGCGAAGCCCGAGGCCCATCACCCCCGCATCGTCGCCGACGTCGTCGGCGGGGTCTGCGAGACGGGCGACTACCAGGCGCTCGACCGGCGCATGGCGGAAGCGAAGCCCGGCGATCTGCTCGCGATCATGAGCGCGGGCGCCTATGGCGCGGTCCAGGCCTCGACCTACAATACCCGGCCGCTCCTCCCGGAGATCCTCGTCCGCGGCGGCGCACACGCGATCGTCCGGCCGCGCCAGACCTACGAGGACCTCATTGGCATGGACCGGCTCGCGCCGTGGCTCGCGGTCAATTGAGGCACGCCCCTTGGCACCGCCTCGAATTCCCCTAACTCTGTGCTAGGGTCGCGCGCGGGGCGAACGGCGAGAAGGCGTAGTTGGCGGATGGCCAGGGCCGACGACATTCACCCGACCGGGCAGACCCCCGACGAGGCCGCGGCGCGGCGGCGTATCGAAAGCGCGATCTTCCGCGCCCGGCTGGTGCTGCTGTGGGAGTCGGTGTGGCCGGTCGTCGCCCCGATCCTCGTGCTCGCCGGCCTCTTCGCCATCGTCTCGTGGTTCGGCCTGTGGCGGGTCGTGTCCGATCCGGTCCGCATCGCGATCCTCGTCGGCTTCGGGCTCGCCGCCGTCTATCTTGTCGTGCGCGCCTTCCGGCTCAGGGCGCCGGCCCGGACCGCGGCCCTCCTCCGTGTCGAGCGGGCGACGGGCCTCCTCCATCGGCCCGCGACCGCCCTGAGCGACGACATCGCGGTCGGCCGGGGCGACCCTGCCGCGCAGGCCCTCTGGCTCGCACACCGCGAACGCCTTCTCGCGACACTCGACAAGCTCCGGACCGGGCTGCCCGCGCCCGGTCTCGCGCGCCGCGACCCGGTGGCGATTCGCTTCCTCGCGGTGCTCCTGATGGTCGTCGGCTTCGTGTATGCCGGGCCGGAGCGCATCGACAAGCTGTTCGAGGCCTTCCGCGGCGGCGAGCCGGTGGCCGCCACGGTCGCGCGGATCGACGCCTGGGTGACGCCACCCGCCTACACGGCACGGCCGCCGATCTTTCTCACCGGCGAGCGGGCCCGGCCGCCCGGCTCGGTGTATTCCGTTCCCGCCGGCAGCGTCGTCACGGTGCGCACCGGCGGTGCCAACGACCTGAGAGTGGTGAGCGTCGACGAGGCCGGCGAGACGCCGGCGAGCATTGCACAGGGCGATGCCGTCCCGACCCGGCCCGCGGGCGAGACCGGCCCGATCGAAAGCACCGTCTCACTCGACAGCGGCGCCGAGGTGATCGTCCGCCGGGGCGACCGCGAGGTCTTGGCCTGGGGCTTCACGGTCGAGGAGGACCATCCCCCGACGATCGCCTTCCTCAAACCGCCGGAACCGGCGCGGAGCGGCGCGCTCACCCTCTCCTACAGCATCAAGGACGACTATGGCGTGATCGGAGCGAAAGCCGAGATCGCCCCGCTCGACCCGGACGCCGGCGGACAGGCGGCCCGGCCGCTCTTCGAGGCGCCGGAGGTGCCGCTGTCCCTGCCCCAACTCCGCACCCGCGACGGCGCCGGCGAGACGATCCGCGACCTCACCGCCCATCCCTGGGCCGGGGCACGGGTGAACATGACGCTCGTGGCGCGTGACGAGGCCGAGCAGGAGGGCCGCAGCGCTCCGATGGAGGTGCTGCTCCCCTCGCGCCGCTTCACCAACCCGCTGGCGAGAGCGGTGGTCGAGCAGCGCGCCAGGCTCGCGATGGACGCCAATGCGGCGCCCCGTGTCGGCGACGCGCTCGACGCGCTGACGCTCGCGCCCGAGGACACCTTCGACCACATCGGCAATTATCTGGCGCTGCGCAGCGCCTATTTCCGGCTCCAGAATGCCCGCGGCGACGGGGATCTCCGTGAACTGGTCGACTACCTGTGGCAGGTCGCACTCGGCATCGAGGACGGCGACATGTCGCTTGCCGCGCAGCGGCTCCGCGATGCCCAGGAGGCGCTCCGCCAGGCGCTCGAGAACAACGCCTCCGACGAGGAGATCGCCCGCCTTACCGAGGAACTGCGCCAGGCCATGCAGGAGTTCCTGCAGGCGCTGGCCGAAGAGGCGCGCCGCAACCCCAACATGGCAAACCTGCCCCGGAGCCCGGATTCACAGATGCTCCGGTCCCAGGATCTCGAGCGGATGCTCGACCAGATCGAGCAGCTCTCCAGGAACGGCGCACGCGACGCCGCCCGCCAGATGCTGAGCGAACTGCAGAACATGCTGGAAAACCTCCAGGCGGGCCGCCCGATGCAGGGCAACCCTGAGGGCGGCCAGGAGATGATGCAGGGCCTCAACGAGCTCGCCGACATGATCCGCCGCCAGCAGCAGCTGATGGACGAGACCCACCGCGCCCAGCGCGGCCTCGGCCAGGACGGGCAGCCGATGACGCCGGAGGAGATGGCGGAGGCGCTGAGCCGGCTCCAGCAGCAGCAGCAGGCCCTCGGCGAGGCGCTGCAGCAACTGATGGAACAGATGGAAGGCATGGGCATGCCCCAGAACGGCCAGCTCGGCCAGGCGGGCGAGGCGATGGGCCGGGCCGAGGGTGCCCTCGGCGAGGGCCAGCCCGGCGACGCCGTGGGCAACCAGGGCCAGGCGCTGGAGGCGCTCCGCCAGGGCGCCCAGTCGCTCGCCCAGCAGCTCGGCAACCAGCCGGGGCCGGGCATGGCCGGCAACCCCACCGGCCAGATGCCCAACGAGGATCCGCTCGGCCGTCCGCAGCGGACCATAGGGCCGGATCTCGGTACCACCGTCCAGGTGCCCGACGAGATCGATATCCAGCGCGCCCGCGAAATCCTCGACACGATTCGCCGCCGCCTTGGCGATCCCGACCGATCGATCCTGGAACGCGACTATCTCGAGCGCCTGCTCGACAGATTCTGAGCATAGGCGGAAGCCCGGGCTTGCCCGGGCGAGCGCTTGCCTCTACGGGAGGCTGATGAGCAGCCAGCCAGCCACCGCCGGCAATCCGGGGCCTGCCATCGTCGTGATGGGGGTCTCGGGCAGCGGCAAGACCACCGTGGGCGAAGCGGTCGCCGCGCGCTTCGGCGTTCCCCTCCTTGAAGGCGACCAGTTCCACCCCGAGGCCAACATCGCCAAGATGTCCTCGGGAACGCCGCTGACCGACGAGGACCGCTGGCCGTGGCTCGACGCGATCGCGGCGGCGATGCGCGACGCAGCCGACGGCGTCGTCGTCACCTGTTCGTCGCTCCGGCGCACCTATCGCGACCGGCTGCGCGAAGGGGCCGGCCGGCCGGTGCTGTTCGTCTACCTCAATGGATCGCGCGAGACCCTCGCCGCCCGGCTCGCGGCGCGGAAAGGACACTTCATGCCGGCGAGCCTTCTCGACAGCCAGCTCGCGACGCTCGAGCCGCCAAGCCCGGACGAGCCCGGCATCGTGCCGGTGTCCCTCGAGCCGCCGGTCGAAGTGGTGATCGCCACGGCGATCGACGGCCTCGCCAGCCAGCTCGGGACGACGCGCCGGTAGACCCCGGGCCGGCTTCGCGCGCGGCCCCGGCTTCACGGCCTGGCACCTCCTCCCGCTCGTCTCCAGATTGCCGCAAGCCCCGGGCGATGCGCTGCGCCTGGTCCGTGCCTCCGTTGCGGCGGAGCCCGCGCCCGCGGGGCGGCCC
>JAEZEN010000160.1 GCA_023433185.1 Pseudomonadota bacterium
AGCAGGGCATCGACACGGCGAAGCGTCTCGACCGGATCGGGAACCGCCGCCGCGCCTTCATAGGCGGCAATGCCTGCGAGCCGCACATGTCCGCGCGGCACGGCTTCGTCGAGGGCATCGATCACCCGGGTGGCGGCGGCAAGGTCGCGCGCGCCGGCCCGGGCGCTGCCGACTTCGACCAACACCGGGACGGCCCGGCCGGGTGCATGGGCTGAGAGGGCGCCCTCGAGCGCGGTTGCGGCCTCGGTGGAATCGGCGAAGACGAAGAACTCGGTTTCCGGACGAGCGGCGACCAGGCGGGCGAAGTGGCGCGCGCCATGCGTGCCGCCGACCTCGTTGGCGATCACGATGCGGCGGATTCCGGCCTCCGCCATGACGCCGGCCTGACGGACATCCGCCACCGTGACGGCCCACCCGCCGGCGGCGACGAAATCGGCGGCAAGCTCCGGGATCATCGCGGTCTTGACGTGCGGCGCAAGCCGGGCGCCGTGCGCCCGTCCGTAGGCAAGGAGCGCGTCGCGATTGTCGCGATAGGCCGGCAGGTCGAGGGTCAGAAGTGGCAACGGCAAGTCGCCGCGCTCCGGGCGCGCGGGCGTGAAACTGGTCATCGGTCCTCCGTCATCCCAAGCCGCGCCGCCCACGACGGCTGCATCCTGGGTCTCAAGTTTCTCACCGCCTAGCCGGATCAACCGCGGCGGCCCACTTTGCGCCATGTCTCTCTTGAAATCCCGGCCATCTCCGGCCCAACCTTCGATCGAAGACGTCAGGAAAAGGTAAGCTGCTGGTGCTCGGTCGCCGCCTCGAGAGTGGCGATGTCGCCGAGTGTAACGGGGCGGTAGGGCGAACGCACCCGGTAATGACCGATCTCGTCCGGCGAACGGCCGAGGGTCTCGGCGAGGAGCTCCGTCACGGTAAGGCCGCAGAGCCTCCCCTGGCACGGCCCCATGCCGCAGCGCGAGAAGAACTTCACCTGGTTGGGCCCGGACCTGGACAATGCCGCGGTATCGCGAACCGTACCCGCGGTCACCACCTCGCAGCGGCATACGATGGTGGCCGGGTCGACGGGTCGACGGATCTCATCCTTGGGGCGGTAGAGCACATCGAGGAAGGCACGCGCCCGTCGGAACGACGCAAGCTCGCGCCGGATCGCAGCGGCGTCGCTTTCGTACGGCACCTCCCGCACCCGCCCGGCGATGCGAAGGGCCGCGAGCCGTCCGGTGAGCACGGCCGCCTCGGCACCGAGAATCCCGGCGCCATCGCCGGCGATGAAAAGGCCGGCCCGGCTGCTCTCGCCCCAGGCGTCGAGGACCGGAACGAAGCAAAGCTGACGCGTGCTCCAGCGCGTCACAGCGCCGACCCCGAGGGTGACCTGCAGGGACGGGACGACGCCGTGGTGCAGGAGCACCGTGCGGGTCGCGATCCGGTGGGTGCGGCGTCCATGACGGAAGGTGATGGCTTCGACCGAGCGTTCGCCGAGCAAGCGCAGGTCCGAGGCGCCGCGGAACCAAGGCGTGGACGACGCCGCCAGGCGTCCGAGCATCGCGGTGCCCTTGGCGAGCATCCGACTCGCGCCGAGGGCGGAGGGCAGGAGCGGCACTGCGCGGACCGCGTCGGCCATGCCGGTCGTGTCCACCACGGCGCGGGGGCGGATGCCGGCCGCCGCGAGCTGCCCTGCGACGAGGTAGAGGAGCGGCCCGGTCCCGGCGAGGACCACGTCGTCCTTCGGTATCGTCCCGGCGGCCTTGAGTGCGATCTGCGCCGCTCCGACGGTCATGACGCCGGGAAGCGTCCAGCCGGCGACGGGAAAGGGGCGCTCGATGGCGCCGGTCGCGAGGAGCACCTGCCTCGGCTGTACAACGGTCGCGACGCCGCGGCTCGTGATCGCGGCCCTGAGGTCGGCACCGAGATGCCAGAGCGCGGTCAGGGGCCGGTAGTCGATGCGCGCGGCCCGGAAAGCCGCGACCAGCGCCGCACCGGCAGCGTAGTCCGCGCCGAGGAGCGCGTGCCGGTCGGCCGGGCACGTCTCGATGCCGCGGTAAATCTGACCGCCCGGCGCCGGCGCCTCGTCCACCACCATGACCGACAGGCCGCGTTCCGCCGCTTCGACGGCCGCCGCCATGCCGGCCGGACCCGCGCCGACGACGAGCAGATCAGGAACGCTCGGCATCGGCATCCTGGGTCTCGACAACCATGCCGGGCTCCACCGGCAGCAGACAGGAAATCACGTCGCGGCGCCCGTTCACGACGACGCGGCATTCGAGGCAGGCGCCCATCAGGCAATAGGGGCGCCGCGGGGACCCATCGACGGGCGAGCGGTTGAAGGCCGCGAGATCCGCCTCGAGCAGAGCCAGCGCGAGCGGAATGCCGGCCCGCGCCGCGACCGGGCAGCCGTTGACCGTGATCTCCACCTCGGTGGCCGCGATCTCGGGAAGCGGGGAGAATGTCATGTCCGCAGCCCCGCGAAATCCGGAAACGCCTCGGCGACGTGCCCCTCGGCGATCGCTGCGGCAAGCGGCCCGACATGGATCGGAGCGAGCGTGACGCCGCTGTGGACGTTGACCCCGAACAGTCCCGGATGGGTCGACGACTGCCGGTAGAGGGGAACGCCGTCGGGCGTCATCGTGCGGAGGCCGCCCCATGCCCGAAGAAGGTGGACATGCTCGAGGAAGGGGAAGCTCGCAATGGCGCGGCGCGCGATGGCGGACATCACTTCCGGACGCGTGCCGTCGTCCTGTCCCACGTCCTCGCGCGAGTCGCCGAGGATGATGGCTCCCTCCGGCATCTGGCGAATGGTGTGGGTGGGGTAGCGGAGCCGGACCGGCATCTTGTGGGTGACGAGGATCTGGCCGCGAACCGGACGGACGGGCATCGAGAGATCGATGCCGGCGCCAAGCTCGACATTGGCGAGGCCGGCCGCGAGCACGATGCGCGGCGCGGCGTAGCGTTCGCCGTCGGTGTCGACCGACCCGCCAGCGTCACCATCCCGAACGTTCTCCGCCGCTATGATCGCTGCCGCAAAGGCCGCAGAACTGCGGTATTTTCCCGGTAGACCTGTTGACCTCGCAGGAGCCTCTCAGGCCCCTCGTTCTCTGTTTGTCCTCAGTTTCTCCAAAGCTCATGACCTCGATGGAGAAGTACGGGGAACGGGAAGCCGCGGAAACGGCCAACTTTGGATCGGCCTCGATGTTTGAATTTGTCGGTTTATCTCGCCCGGCCGAGGGGGATTTCACGGAAGCTTGCCGTTCGTGGGTCGTAGGTGACGCGGTCGATCGTACCGTCCTTAATCCGGTCGATGGCCTCGTTGATCGCGAAGAGGGGGACAAGAAACCACTCGCGCGGAATGACGGGGTTTCCGAACCGGTCCGTGATCTCGATGTCGAGTCTGGCCGGACCGAAGATTCGGTGGATCAGGTTCTCCAGCCTTGATCGGGCAATGTTGAAGAGGGTGTAGGTCGCGACGATCTCGACATCCGCCATCAGGAAGGTCGGCTGAAGCCGCGCGCCCGCAATGCGCTGCGCGACGTTCATGTTGGTCACGCCGATCTTGTGGACGAGTTCGCGGTTGGCGGCGACGATCGGGTGATCGGATTTGCTCCGGAGCACATAGATGGTGCCGCTGGGGAGGTCGTCCTCTGCGGCCTCGCCGGAGAAGAGCGGCCCCGCGGCCGGATCGGTGATGCGGCGGCCTGCGTCGTCCTTGTTGAGCGCGCGCTGCAAGGAGCGCGTGAGGAGATTGCTCTCGGTGCCGTTGTCGAAGATGACGCGGAGGCGAGCATCGGTCCTGCCCTGGGCATTCGTGAACGTCTCTCCGGCTTCGGCGACATAGGCCTTCTGGCCACCGACGACGAACCATGTGCCGGCCCGGATTTCTGCCTTCAGCTCGAACGGTCGGGTCTGCCGGATACCGCTGTCGAGCTCCTGTTGAACCCGGTCGAACAGCGGCTTGAACTTGTCGAAGTCCTCGCAGCGCGCGCGGTTGGCGATTTCCTCTGCGGCGCGTTTGTCGGCGCTGGCGCGGACGTGGCGCAACTCGGTGATGTCCAAAGCACCGGCCGCGCCTTCCAGTTCGGCGAGCAATTCGTCGTCGTCGATCGTCTCAGGCTCGGTCGCACCTCTTGGCGCCCCGGCGAGCAGTCCCTGACGATCGAGGGGCTCCAGGATCGTGCGGCATTCCTCAAGCGCACGCAGCCGGTCGAGCCGCACGGCGTAGAGCCGCTCGAAGATGTCCCGGTCCTCGCCGTGCTGTGGCGGGCGTCCATGTTCATCAACGAACCGTTGGATGTCCTCGAAGCCTGCGATGATCCGCTCCTCGCGCGCCGACCGGCCGCCCTTCTTCTCCGGTGCGGCGAAGGCATCGAGTTCGTCACGCAAGTCATCGAGGTCGAGGTCACTTGTCATAGCGGCCCTCGTCGGTACTATGGGCGGGTCTGACTTCCCGGAACCGTGCATCAGCGGATTACGGCCATGGCCTTGCCGCCGCGGCCCGGCGATAACTCTGCCGGGCGGTTCTGGGATCTCCCGGTTCCCGTGTGGATGGTGTCCCGGCGTGCATGGGGTCTCAGACCGCGCAGGGCCAACGTGCACCTCGCCATGACGGTGCCCGCCGTGTTGCCTTCCGCTCTTCTCCACAGCGTCGGCGCCCCGGACATTCAACATTTCGCGGCTCAATACCCAGCCCGCCGTTTCCCCTGTCAACGCTTCGACGCCGCCCTCGCGAGCGACGCCGCATGACTCGGGGCCGTTGTGGGCGGCTACCCCTTCAACGTACGACTCTTTCATTCGCATCCATCCACCGGTCTCCCGGCGCGCGGAGAAGGTTGGAGCCGGGTGTCTCTCCCTCCGCCAGCGACGCCATCCCGAACGTTCTCCCCTGCGATGATCGCTGCCACAAAGGCCGCAGAGCTGCGGCATTTCCCGGGTAGACCTGTTGACCTCGCAGGAGCCGCTGAGGCCCCTCGTTCTCTGTTTGGCCTCAGGTTCTCCAGAACTCGTGACTTCG
>JAEZEN010000199.1 GCA_023433185.1 Pseudomonadota bacterium
CTGCTCCTCGTTCTCGATCCCTTCCGCGATGACCTAAAGGTTCATCGCGTCGCCGAGCGACACGAGCGATTGCACCAGGGCGGTCGCCGTCGCGTTGAGCCCGATATCGCGGATGAAGGACCGGTCGATCTTGAGGAGATCGAAGGGGAACTGGCGCAGATAGCCGATAGAGGAGAAGCCGGTTCCGAAGTCGTCGAGCGAAAGGACGAAGCCGAGACTCTTGAGCAGGGCGAGCTTCCGCTTGGCGATGGTGGGGTTGTTGACGAGGATGCCTTCGGTGAGTTCCAGCTCGAACTGGCTCGGGCTGAGGCCATGGCCCTCGACGATGGCCAGAATGTCGTTGGCGAAATTGGGGTCGCGGAGCTGCACGGGCGAGACGTTGATCGCCATCTTGAGGCCCGGCCACTGCTTTGCCGCCTGACAGGCCTGGTCGAACACCGTCTTTCCGATCTCGTGGATGAGCCCGGTGTCCTCGGCGACGCGAACGAACAGCGACGGCGCGATGGTTCCGAACTCCTTCGAGGTCCAGCGGACCAGCGCTTCCACGCCGACCAGCGAGAGGTCCGACGCCCTGACCACCGGCTGATAATGGACGCGGAATTCACGGAGGTCGATCGCCCGGCGGAGCGCGGCCTCGACCTGCTTCTTCTCGAGGGCGCCCGTCTCCATCGAGGAGTGGTAGCCGACAGGGTCCCGCTCGGCGCCGTTCTTCGCCTGGTACATCGCGAGGTCGGCACGTCGCACGACCTCGCTCGGCGTGAGCCCGGTACCGCTCGCCACCGCATAGCCGACGGCGACGGTGACATGGAATTCGAAGCCATGGATGGTGAACGACTGGTCGAGACACTGCACGATATCGTTCGCCACCGTCATCGCCGTATCGCGCACCGCCTTGCCTACGAGCGCGACGGCGAACTCATCGCCGCCGATCCGCGCGAAGAGGGCGTCGGTGGGGAGCACCGAGACCACGCGCGTTGCGAGAGCCTTCACGAGTTCGTCGCCGCCCAGATGCCCGATCGAGTCGTTGACCGCCTTGAAGCCGTTTATGTCGAGGAAGACGATCGCAAGCTCGCCCGCGGCGCATGCCGACTGGTAGGTCTGCGAGTCCAACTTCTCGTTGAAGCCCGTGCGGTTGAGGAGCCCGGTTATGCCGTCGGTGCGCGCTGCGGCTACGGCGACCTTCTCGCTTTCCGTCAGGGCGATCGCAATGCGCCGCGCCCGCAGCGCGGTGACACCGGCGACGATCGAGAAGAGGATCAGGGCAATGCCGATCGGAAGCAGTACCTGCCGGAGCACGGCATTGCCTGGTGTCGGCGGAGTCCACACATACTGGCCGATCATCTCGCCGAAGATGTCGAGCACCGGCAGCGTGCTCTTGGCTCGCGCCCCGGGTCGCACCTGCCCGGCTTCGAAATGGAGGTCTTCGATCAGAAAGGATTGGCCGAGTTCGGCGAGGCGCTCCTCCGAGAGACGGAGCCCGGCGACGAACAGCGGCAGCAGCGCCGGGTCGATCCCCGGGTCGCTGAGGAATGGCGTGATGCGCGATACCGCGATCACCATCGGCTCGTCGCCGACGCGAAGGAAGGCACCTCGCGCGGCAAGGCTTTCGACAGCCATGCCGACCGTGAGCTCGCGCAGCGCCTCGATGACGTCCGGTGTCAGGATCGCGCCCGGATCGTCTTCCTCGTCCAGGGTCCAGGCATACGCGATCTCCCCCTCCGGCGAGACGATGGCGAACAGGTCGGCGACCATGGTCTCGGTGACGCTGGAGCCGACATTGGTGTCGAGCCAATCCGCATCGCCGCTCGACACCGCGAGGTACGCGTCGTCCCACCACCCATAGTCGTTGGCGAGCGCTTCCGCTCGTCGCTTCATGGCGGCGACGCCGCCGTCGACCATCGTCCGCGTCGACTCCTCGGCCTGGTGATCCTGCCGTGATGCCATCCAGGCGACTGCGAGCACGACCGTCACCACCGTGATGACGATCCCGGCGATGAGGTTGAGCGTGATCCGTCCGCTGATCGTCCTGGTCATGCCGTCATGCCTTGCCGAAGTCCGCCGCCTCGTTTCGGCCTCCCCGATCATCGCAGACTGATGCCGCCTTGAGGACGATAGTGCAGGGCGTGGTCAACAGGCGCCTAACGGAATGGCTCAATCCCGCCATCTCGGCGCAATCGCCCGTTCACATCCGCAGACGAAGGGCTTGCGCGCCACCCGGCCGGGGGGCTTTCCCGGCCGGCGAGACCGTCCCCGGGCAATCAACGATTGAAGGGCGGATTCCGCCGCATCGCCAGATAGGCGATTCGCGCAATTTGAATCATAGTTGACAGACCCTTAACAAAGCCGCTTAGATTGCGCCGCCGGCAGTGATGTTCTGCTGCCGGCACAGATGCGGGGTCCCGTGCGATCCGCTGGCGGAGCGAATCCACGGGCGGAAATTGGCGGGTCCGCAGCACGGTGTGCGGCAGCTTTCGCCTACCGCAAGCTGTGTTCTGTCGGTCTTCGCTGGTATCGAGTACGAGGCCACAGTTTATGAGCTATACGAATACCCAGCTCGTCGAAGTCAGGGACTTCGCAGCCGAGCACAAGGGGGTGTTCGCGAAAGCGAACATCCGCAAGGACGAGTTGATAGGCTTTTTCGACGGAAAGGCCGTGCTCGTCGATCTCGACCGTAAGGACGAGCTTGACGTCTTCTGGTGGCGGCAGTCGGTCCACCTGAAGCGCGAAGGCTCCAAGCTGCTCTGCCTGCTGCCGATGTGGGAGCCGGACGGCGTCGACTTCCTCAACCACAGCTGCCGGCCGACGGCACGGGTCGAGGACAAGCTCTACGTCTATGCCGATCGCGACATCCAGGCCGGCGAGGAGATAACGGTCGACTATCGCTCCTTCAATCTGGTTCCCGAGGGCATCACCTGCTGGTGTCCGGAGGGGCGCTGCCAGATCTGAAGTCAGGGGCCGGGGGTCACCCCGCCCCTCGCGACAGGAGGCCGTATACGGCGCCGAGCTTCCGCGCGGCGTCGTCGTCCTCGTCGACTCCGAACGTCAGTTCCTCGCCCGCGGCGATGTCGCGGAGCGCGTAGGTCGACCGCGCGCCGTGCTTCATCCGATGGTCCGAGCCCGAGTTCGGATCGGCGGAGAAGTTGTAGTGGCGCGCGTTGTCGCAGCAGAGGATCACGCCGTCCATGCCGGGCTCTATGTAGCCGTAGAACAGGACGATCTCGCGCTGCACGGGCGTGAGCGTGGCGAGCAGTTCTTCGGTGTAGATCTGGTCGCAGTCCGGCGTCATCTCCCAGATGCAGGTTCCCGCGGGGATGAACTCCCCCGCGAAGACGCCGATCCCGTGGATCGGACTTTTGTCGATATAGTTCTTCACCAGCATCATGGCAGGCGCCCCGGCAGCGAATCGCATCCGGCGCCATATGACCAGCCGATGCCGGCGATTGGCAATCCGCCCCCGGCGCGTGCTGCACCCCGGCGGTTCGCGTCAGCCGTCGTCCATGGCGATCAGCGAGGCGTTGCCGCCGGCCGCGGCTGTGTTGATCGAGACGACCTGCTCGAGGGCGAAGCGGCGAAGGTAGTCCGGTCCGCCGGCCTTCGGCCCGGTGCCCGAGAGCCCGGAGCCGCCGAAGGGCTGCGTGCCGACCACGGCCCCGATCATGTTGCGGTTGACGTAGACGTTGCCCACGGGCAGGCGCGCGACGATGCGCCGGACCGTCTCGTCGATCCGCGTGTGGATGCCGAGGGTGAGGCCATAGCCGGTCGCGGCGATCGCATCGGTCAGCCGGTCGAGTTCGCCGGCCCTCCAGCGCACCACGTGGAGGATGGGACCGAAGACCTCGCGCGTCAGGCGGCCGGGTGCGTCGAGCTCGACGATATGGGGGGCGACATAGGTACCGCCCGCCAGCGGGCCGGTGGGCACGGTCCCTGCAAAGCGGATCGTCGCCCAGCGCTCCCGCCGCATCGCCGCGAGATGCCGCTCGAGGCCGGCTTTGGCTTCCGCGTCGATCACCGGGCCGATGTCGGTCGCCGGATCGGCGGGATCGCCGAGGGACAGTTCCGCCGCCGCACCTTCGATCATCGCCAGCATCGCATCGGCGACGTCCTCCTGCAGGCACAGGAGCCGCAGCGCCGAACAGCGCTGACCTGCCGAGCGGAAGGCGGAGGCAACCACATCGTCGCAGACCTGCTCCGGCAGGGCCGTCCCATCGACGATCATCGCGTTGATCCCGCCGGTCTCGGCGATCAGCGGTACGATCGGCCCGTCCTTCGCGGCGAGTGCCCGGTTGATCGCCCAGGCGACCTCGGTCGAGCCGGTGAAGGCGACGCCTGCCACGCCGGGATGGGCGCCCAGCGCCGCGCCGACCCGGCCGTCGCCGGGCACCACCTGCACCGCCGCCTCCGGCACGCCGGCCGCGTGCAGGATCG
>JAEZEN010000218.1 GCA_023433185.1 Pseudomonadota bacterium
GAGCAGCGTCCCTCCCAGGGCCGCAAGGACGCCGCTCAGCACGAAGGCGAGGATCACCAGGCCGTCGGCCGGAATGCCGTTGAAGCGCGCGGCGACGGGATTGCTTCCGGCAATCAGCATCTTCCGCCCCGTCACGGTGAAGTGCACCAGGATGCCCATGAGCAGCGCCACCGCGAACCAGATGAGGCCCGAGATCGGCACCGGGCCCGCCCAGCTCTCGGTGATCATCCGGAAGCCCTCGGGGATGCCGCCCTTCGGCGAGCCGCCGGTGATGACGAGCATCGCGCCACGAAGCACCAGGGCCGTGGCGAGCGTGGCAAGGAACGAGGGAATCCGGAGCTTGGTCGCCATCACGCCGTTGGCGATCCCGACCGCAATCGCCACCGCGAAGGTCGCGCCGAGCGCCGGCACCGCGTTCTCCATGCGGTTGGCGAAGACCGTGGACAGGACGATGTTGGCGATGGAGGCGGTCGCTCCGACCGAGAGGTCGATCCGTCCCATCATGAGAACGATCGCCTGGCCGATGACGATCACACCGAGGGGCGCGGCCTGACGGACATTGTCGAGCGCAAGGTGGAGCGAAATGGTGCGGGTGGCGGCAAAGAGCACGGCGAGCAGAACCACCAGCAGCGCGAAGCTTCGAAGCGTTGCCGCATCCGGGCGGCTCTGACGGACGGCCTCCCTGAGCATCAGTCCGCCTCCCCGAAACGTCGGCCACGGGTGAAGACGACAAGCGCCGTGACGAAGACCAGTCCTTTGGCGATCGCCTGGAAGTTCGTGTCGATGTCGAGGAGGTTCATCGCGTTGTTGAGGAGGACGAGAACCATGGCTGCCAGGAGCGCGCCGAGCACGCTGCCGCGCCCGCCCTTGAGCGCGATGCCCCCGAGGATCGCAGCGGCGATTGCGTCGAGGGTGTAGGGTTCCCCGACCAGCGGGTCGCCGGAAAGGATGCGGATCGAGAGCACGATCCCGGCTGCCGCCGAGAGCACGCCCGCGATCACGTAGACCAGAACGGTGATCCGACCGACGGAGACGCCCGAAGCGAACGCGCCACGCGGGTCCGACCCGAGCGCATAGATGGCCCGCCCGCTCCGTGTCCAGCCGAGGAGCAGAATGCCGGCCGCGTAGGCCAGCACGATGCTCCAGAACGGCGGCGCAAGCAGTGCATCGGAGCCGAAGAGCCAGTCGTAGAAGGCGTAGTCGACCTCGCCGCCGGGCCGCGGCATGATCAGGAACGTGACGCCCTTGACGATGGTCGCGCTGGCCAGCGTCATGATCAGCGGGTTGATGCGGAGGAGGAGTATGCCACCGGCATTGGCCAGGCCGACCACCGCGCCGGCAGCGAGCGCGACCGGGATCACAACCCAGCCGATCTGGGAAGCGAGCGTGGCCATGATCGCGGTGACCAGGCTCATGACGCTGCCCACCGACAGGTCGATCCCGCCGCTGATGATGACGATCGAGGCGCCGAGTGTGGCGAGCGCCAGGGGCAGGAGTCGATTGGCGAGGTTTCCGAGGTTGCCCGGTGTCAGGAATTCCGGCGAGATCATCGACGTGCCGACGACGATGAAGGCCGCGAGCACCAGCGCGGGAATCGCGAGACCGAGGTGAAGGCGGATGGAGCCCCTAGGCGGCATCGTCGACGCTCCCGCCGGACGCCAGGCGCATGATGCGCTCCTCCGAGAACTCCGGCCGCGGCAGCATGCCGACGATGCCGCCGCCATGCATGACCGCGATCCGGTCCGAGAGACCGATCAGCTCGAGCATGTCCGAGCTGATCAGGACGATCGACGTACCGTCCGCGGAAAGGCGCGCCAGAAGCCGGTAGATCTCCGCCTTGGCCTGAACGTCGATGCCCTTGGTCGGCTCGTAGAGGACGAGGATCTTCGGCCTCCGTGACAGCCAGCGCGCGAAGACGACCTTCTGCTGGTTGCCCCCCGACAGCTCACGGATGGGCTGCTCGTCGTCCTGCATGCGGATGGCGAACCGGTCTCGCGCCTGCTCCACGAACGCGCGCTCGCGGCCGAAGGGAAGAAATCCCCATTCGCTGCGCTCGGTGAGGGCAAACAGACTGAGATTGGCGCGGACCGGGAGATCGAGAGCGAGGCCCTCACGCTTGCGATCGTCGGGGATCGCGGCGATGCCGGCCTGGATCGCATCGCCAACGCCGGCCAGCCGCACGGGCGCGCCGTCGACGAGGATTCGTCCCTGACGAAACGGGCTGATGCCGAAGAGGGCATGCGCGAGCGGCCGCTGGCCCTGGCCTTCCAGCCCGGCGAATCCCAGGACCTCGCCGGCGGCGACGCTGAAGCTGACGGGCCGCAGACCGGGCGCCGTCGCCCCGGCGACGGACAGGCGCGCGGTATCCCGGTCGATGTCCGGCGGCCGCGCCGGGAAGATGTCGGAGAGCTGGCGGCCTACCATGGCTCCGACGAGGCGATCCCGGTCGAAGCTGCCACGCGGAGCGTCGAGGACGAGGACGCCGTCCTTGAGGACGATCGCACGGTCCGCGACCGACACAATCTCCTCGAGCCGGTGCGAGATGAAGATGACCGCGGCGCCACCGTTCGCGACCTGCTTCATCAGATCGAGGAGATGCGCGGTCTCGGCGCTGGCGAGCGCCGATGTCGGCTCATCGAGTATGAGGACTTCGGGCGCACTGGCGACAGCCTTGGCGATCTCCGCGATCTGCGTCTCCGGCGCGGAAAGATCGCGGCCCAGGCGATCCACCGGGAGACGGAGTCCGATCCGTTCGAGGAGATCGGCGGCTTCCCTGTGCAGCCGGCGCTGGGAAATGAGACCGAGCCTGCCGCGCGGCTCCCGGCCGAGAAAGATGTTCTCGGCGACGGTCAGGTCGGGAAGGATCGAGGCCTCCTGATGGGCGATCGCCACGCCCCGCCGGCGCGCCTCCGAAGGGTTGGCGAAGCGAACGGGACGCCCCTTGAGGAGAATCTCGCCGCCATCGGGCGCGAAGGCGCCGGAGAGGAGGTTCATGAGGGTCGACTTGCCGGCGCCATTCTCGCCGGCAAGCGCGAGGACCTCTCCCGTCCCGAGCGCGAACGAGACCGCGCTCAGGACGAGGTTCGGGCCGAAGGACTTGGAAAGCCCCCTGACCTCGAGCAGAGGCGGCATCGGGTCGCCCACCCCCGGCTCACTTGTCGAACGCTGCCCTGACCTGATCATCCGAAAGGCGGGTGTTGTTCCAGAACGAGTCGGGCAGGTCAGGGCGCACGAACGCGTCGAGATTGTCGTTCGTGATCGTCGGCACCGGCAGCACGTTGTCCTTGGCCACATCCTTGCCGTCGAGGAGGTCCAGGGCGAGCTTGAGCGACTCCGAGCCGAGCCAGGTCGGCTTGGACGTCGCAATCGAGTCGAATCCCTCCGGGCGAAGCTCCGACCAACGCTTGAGATAGCCATTGTTGTCCTCCCCCGTCATCGGCACCAGCGGACGTCCGGCCGCCTTGAAGGCATCGATCGCGCCGAGGGTCATGGCGCCGCCCTGCGACCAGATGCCGTCGATCTCGGGGTTGGCCGCGAGGAGGTTGCTGACCGCGACCTTGGCCTGGGCATAGTCCCATGACGCGTCGGCCGAGGCGACCACCTCGATGCCGGGATTGGCATCGAACACCGCCTTGGCGCCGTTCCAGCGGTCATCGCTCACCGAGATGCCCGGCACGCCGTTCAGCGCGACCACCTTGCCGTTCCCGTCGAGGGCTTCCGCCAGCCACTCGGCGCCCGCCTTGCCGAACTCGACATCGTCGACCGTGACCAAGAGGTCGTAGTCCTGCGACTTGATGGTGGAGGCGAGCAGCACCACCTTGATCCCCCTGTCGCGTGCCTTCTTCAGCACCGGGATCAGCGCGGTGGGCGAAACCGGCGTCGTGATGATCACGTCCACGCCCTTGGTGATCAGGTCCTCGATATTGGCGACCTGCTTGTCCGCCTTCAGCTCGGAATCGACGTAGAAGACCTCCTCGATCTGGTCCGGATGGCGCGCCACCTCCGCCTCGAACTCCTTGTAGAGCTGCACCGACCAGGAGTTTCCGACCCAGTAGATGTCATAGCCGATCGTATACTTGTCCTGCGCCGCCCCACCCCCGGTCAGCGCGCCGAATGAGATGATGGCGGCCGCGCACGCGGCCAGTGTCCGAATTGCCATGTCCGTGTCCCTCGCTTGTCGCGGCCCCCGGAGGAGCTCGACAAGATGTTAACTTGACCATACACGGAGTCAACTTTCCTGCGATACGCCGATCCGATCGGCAGCCTGACGAATCCATCTCATGCGGGCGGCCGGGATGAGCCCGTAATTGTAGTAGTTGATCGCATCCGCGCCCGCCTCGGCCACGGCCGCCGACTTGGCCGTGAGATCGGCGGCGCCGGTGACCTCGGGAAACAACAGGCGGAAGCCGGCGCCGAGGTGCTTGCCCGGGCCGAGTGCAGCGCGGCCCTGCGCGAGCAGGGCGGCGACGGCGGAGGGTGGCAGGCCGTAGGCGCAGAGGATGAGACCGTCGCATGCCTTGCCGAGCGCGGCGTGGTCGCAACCGCCCTTCCACCCGTCGGCAAGGTCGATCATGTGGATCCGGCTCGCGGGGTCGGCGTGCTGCCGGATCTCGGCAACGAGGCTGGTCACCGGCTCGAAGGCATTCCGCGTGACCGCGTCCGGGTGAAGCATGCCGAGGCGGGTGTTGTGGAGGCACACCGTCCACGCACCCACCTTCAAACCCGTCCGGTCGCGGCGATCGACAAGGTCGCGGAGCACGTCGCCACGCCCGACGACGCTTGCTATCTCCGGCCTGATGCTCCTTCCCTCCCACAGTCCCGGGTCGGGGCGGAAATAGATCGTCCCGTCCTCTGGAAAATACGCCTTCCTCGCCGGGCTCCGCGCCTGGAAGAAGCGGCCGGCATGATAGGAGGTCGCGAGGCTGACCGCGTTGAGCCCCGCGGCGCGAAGCTCGGCCACGGTCTCATCGAAGCCGACGTCGAGGATGTCCCAGGGATAGGTCCACATTGATAATTGCACGGCGCACGTCCTGTTGCTGGACGGCGCTACTTCACCGCTCCAGCGGTGAGGCCGGTGACGAAGTAGCGCCCGATGAAGGCGAAGAGCATGAGAACCGGCACGGTGGCGAGCGTGGCGCCCGCCAGCATGAGACCCCAGTCGATCTGATACTGGCCGATGATGCCCGCGAAGCCGACGGGGATGGTTCGGAACGCATCGGACTGGATGAGGACGGAGGCGAACAGGTACTCCGTCCAACTCGCGATGAATGCGAAAATGGCGACCGATGCGATCCCGGGCGCAATCAGCGGCACGATGATCCTGACGAGGATGGTCATCTGCGAGGCGCCGTCGATGCGGGCGGCCTCCTCGATCTCGACCGGTACCGTGCCGAGGAACGACCGCATCATCCAGATCGAGAACGGCACCGCCAGCGCGACGTTGATCAGCACCAGCGAGGCCAGGCTGTCGACGAGGCCGAACTGCGCCATCATCCCGTAGTAGGGGATGAGCACGACAATGCCCGGAAACGCATAGGCGATCAGGATCAGCCGGTAGAGCGTGCCCTGGCCGCGAAAGCTCATGCGGAAGAACGCATAGCCGGCGAGCACCGCGAGCACGACCGTGATCGCCATCGAGACCGTCGACACGAGCACGCTGTTCAGCAGGTATCGCGGGAAATCGGATGAGCCGAGGAGCTTGCGGAAATGCTCCAGCGTGAAGCTCTGCGGGAACATCGTCGGCGTACGCGAGATGATCTCCGACGGCGCCTTGATCGAGGAGGAGAACACCCACCAGAACGGCAGGAGCACGACCAGTGCCAGGAAGAGGAGCGCACCGGCAAGCGCCAGGCGTTCCAGCCACGGCTGCCTCATCGGCGCTCCTCCCTTGGCGCAAGCGCGCGGGTGGCGGCGAGCGCGAAGCCCATCAGGAGCACGGTGGCGACGATCGACATGGCCGCGGCATCGCTGAGCCGGTAGGCCTTGAACGCGGTCTGGTAGATGAGGACCGGCAGCGTGGTCGTCGCCGAGCCCGGCCCGCCCTGGGTGACCAGCCAGATGATGTCGAAGACGTTGAAGGACAGAAGCGTACCGACCACGGCGAGGACGAAGAGCGTCGGCTGGAGAAGCGGCCAGGTGACCCAGCGGAAGCGCTGCCACGCCGACGCGCCGTCGATCGCCGCGGCCTCGTAGAGATCTTCCGGGATGCGCTGGAGCGAGGCGAGCAGCATGACCGCGACGAACGGGAACCACCGCCACGAGTTGATGAGGATCAGCGAGGTCATGGCGCTGGTCGAGGACCCGAAGAAGCCGCCCGGCCGGTCGATGACGCCGAGCTGGACGAGCAGGGGGTTGATCATCCCGCCCGAGGTCGAGAGCAGCCAGCGCCAGATGATCACCACGACGATGGTGGGCACGATCCAGGTGAGGATGATCCAGACCCGCGCGATCTTCACGCCGGGAAACCTCTGGGCCAGCGCGAGTGCCGCCGCCAGGGCGAGAAGGGTCTGGACCACGGCGTTTCCGACAACCCAGATCGCGCTCTTCCCGAGCGCGCGCAGGAATGCCGTGTCACCCAGCAGGTTGCGGTAGTTGTCGAGACCGACGAAGGCGCCCTCCGTGCCGATGATGCGGACATCGCGGACGCTGAGGCCGATGGCCGAGGCGAGCGGGTAGATCAACGTCGCCCCGAGCCAGATCAGGACGGGCGCGACGAGGATGTAGGGAAGGTAGCGATCGCCCGATGGCCCGCGCTCTCGCTCCCGGTCCGACGCCGTCATGGGGACGCCTGCCGGCCGGGCCGCCCCGGCCGCAGGCGCCGGGGCGCCCGGGTCCTCCCCCCCCGGAGGGTGGGTGGACCGCCGGGCGGGTCGGG
>JAEZEN010000221.1 GCA_023433185.1 Pseudomonadota bacterium
GTTTCCGCCAGGTTGCGCGCGATGGACATCTGCATCGTCTTGGTGGCGCTGTAGGCGGGCATCTCCGGGGCCGGATTGATGCCGGACTCGCTGGCCATGAAGACGACCCGGCCGCTGTCGCGCGCCAGCATCTTCGGGAGGTAGTGCCGGCTGAGCCGGATACCGCTCATCACATTGGTCTCGATCAGCTCGTACCAGCGGTCGTCGCCGGCCGAGTAGATGTCCATAGCCTCGTAGATGCCGAGATTGACCACGAGCACGTCGACGTCCGGGCACGCGGCGATGATCGCGGCACAGCCGTCGGCCGAGCCGCTGTTGCCGACCACGCCGCTGATCGTCGCCCCCGGCACCTCGCCCTGGAGGCGGGCAACCGCCCGGTCGACGGTTTCGCCATTGCGCCCGTTCAGGAAGACGGCGGCGCCCTCGGTCGCCATTGCCCGCCCGATGGCGTAGCCCAATCCGCCTGTCGATGCCGTCACCAGACAGCGCTTTCCCGTGTATCCCAGATCCATGTCAGACCTCTCCCGGCGCTTCCGAGTTGACGCGGCCGCCGGTGGTGGCGCGCGCCGTCATCTGAACGAAGAGTTCCTCGAGCGACATCCGGCGACCCCTGACCGACAGCGGCGTGATTCCGGCCGCGACCAGGATGCGGACGAACGCCGCGCGCGCTTCGCGCTCGTCGTCCTGCGGATGCGCCAGCGTGACAGCAAGTTCGTGGTCGGAACGCACGTGGGCATCCGCGACCTCCGGCAGCGACTTGAGCCTGGCCATGACGTCCACGGCGCGTTCCGCGGTCTCGACCATCAGACCGCCGGAGGCGTCGCCGACGAGCACGTCGTGCTTGTCGCCGGAGGCAAGCACCTGCCCGTCCTGCAGGAACACGATCCGATCCGTGACCCTCTCCATCTCGTCCAGCTGGTGGGACGAGAACAGGAGCGCCACACCGGACGCTCGCAGGTCGAGGAAGATCTCGCGCATGTCGACCACGCCATTCGGATCGAGGCCAAGCGTCGGCTCGTCGAGAACCAGGAACTCCGGCGCGTGGATGAGGCATCGCGCCAGGCACAGGCGCTGCTGCATGCCGCGCGAGAAGGCACCCACCGGCTTCTCGCCGACACCGGAGAGGCCGACGCGGCCCAGCGCGCGGTCGATCTGCGCGCCGCCATCGGCAAGGCAGTAGAGCCGGGCGAAGAGGGACAGGTATGCCCGGGCGCTCATCTCGGGATAGACGCGCGGCTTCTCCTGCAGGTAGCCGACGCGCGATCGAATGCCCGGGTCGCGGAATCCGTTCCGGACGCCGAGCAGTTCGACCTCTCCCGAGTCCGGCTGGAGCAGGCCGGTGATCATCCTCATGACCGTGCTCTTGCCGGCCCCGTTCGGCCCGAGGAAACCGACGATCTCCCCGCGGCGCACGTCCAGGTCGACCCCGCGCACCACCTGGCGGCGGCCGAAGCTCTTGGTCAGGCCGCGCGCGACAAGGGCGAGGCTGTTCATCTGGACCATCAGTAGGGCAGCGGCGTGTAGTAGAGCCGGATCAGGTTGACGACGATCATGACGACGGCGGAGGCGAGCAGGAACTCCATCGGCCAGGCCAGAAGCTTGATGCGGTCGTTGACCACTTTCATCACCACGATGAGGGCGACGGCGATCAGCGAGGCATAGGGCGGCGGCGGCGCTCCCTCGATGGCCGAGCATCCGCCGAGCAGCAGGATCACGATGACGACCAGAACGACCCAGGACCTCATGTCGGCGCGCTCCCTTCGTCATCCGCTCGACTCGACGCGGCGTAGGCCAGCGTCCGGCCATCGTCGGGATCGAACAGGTAGAGCCAGTTCGGGTCGAGCCCGAGATGGAACGGGGCACCGAATTCCTTGCTGTGCGAGGCGGTCTCATGGGTCGAGCTGCGGGTCGTGATCTCGGCGCCACCGGCGGAGAACACGTAGAGATTCTCCGCCCCGGTCGGCTCGAACGCGAGCAGCTTCGCCGCCAGGGGATGCCGTTCGTCCCGCGTCTCACGGATGGTGACATGTTCGGGACGGACGCCCAGGCGGACCGTGCGGCCCGCCTTGCTTGCGATGTCGTTCGCCCCGACCCATGCAGGGTCGAGCGGAATGTCGGTGCCCTCGAGCACGGCGACTGCTCCGCCTCCCCGCGCCTCGATCCGCACCGGAAAGACGTTCATCTGCGGCTCCCCGACGAATGTCGCGACGAACTCGTTGGCGGGCCGCTCGAAGATCGTCCGCGGCGTGGCAAACTGGAGCATGTGGCCGCCCCGCATGACGATGATCCGGTCGGCCATCGTCATGGCCTCGAGCTGGTCGTGGGTGACGAAGATGGTCGTGGTGCCGATCTGCTTCTGCAGGTGGCGCAGTTCGGCCCGCATCTGCCCGCGCAATTGCGCATCGAGATGCGACATCGGCTCGTCCATCAGGAAGATGTCGGCATCGCGGACCAGCATGCGGGCAATCGCCACGCGCTGCAGCTGGCCGGACGAGAGCTGGTCGGGCTTGCGCCGCAGGGCGTCGGTGATTTGCATCAGCCCGGCTACGTCGCCCACCTTCTCCCTGATCTGCGTCCTCGGCATGCGCCGTACCCTGAGAGGATAGGCGATGTTCTCGAAGACCGTCATGTGCCGGTAGAGGCCATAGTCCTGGAAGACCATCCCGACGTTGCGGTATCGCGGCCGGAGGTAGGTGACGTCACGGCCGCCGATCTCGATGCGACCCTCCGTCGGCATCTCCAGGCCGGCGAGCATCCGCAGCGTCGTGGTCTTGCCGCAGCCGGACGGGCCGAGGAGGAACACGAACTCGCCGTCGTTGACGGTGATGCTGGCGTCCTTGACGGCGGTGAAGGAGCCGAACCGCTTGACGAGGCCGGAGATGCGGACTTCAGCCATTTGCCGGCCATCGTCCGTGCTGTGTGACGGATCTTCCCACGTCGCTCAGTCCTTGATGACGCCCTGCGAGAGGCCGCTGATGAGCTGCCGCTGCATGATGAGGACGAACAGAATGAGGGGCGCGGTGATCAGGATCACCGCGGCACCGAGTATGTTCCACTGCACGTTGGCCCCGATCGAATAGGCCATGATCGCCGGCGGCATCGTCTTGGCGTTGATGCTCGTCAGGAAGGTCGCGAATGCGTACTCGTTCCAGGACAGGATCATCACGAAGATCGCCGTCGCGGTGATCGACGGCGCCATGAGGGGCAGCGTCACCTTGCGGAACGCCGCGAACCAGGTGTCTCCGTCGACCATGGCGGATTCCTCGTAGCGACGCGGGATGTCCCGGAAGTAGCCCGTCAGCATCCACACCACGAATGGCAGCTGCATTGCCGTGTACAGGAAGATGAGCCCGGTGCGGGTATCCAAGAGGTTCAGCGTCTGGAACGTGATGAAGATCGGGATGAGCACCGCGACGGGCGGCATCATGCGGTTGGTCAGCACCCAGAACGCCACGTCGTCGCGTCCCGTGAAGACGTAGCGGGCGAGCGCGTAGGCGCAGAACGTGCCGATCGTCACCGAGAAGAAGGTCGATGCGAGCGCCACGACGGTGCTGTTGAAGAAGTTCCACATGATCCCCTTGTCGAAGATCAGGTGGCGAAAGGCGTCGAGGGTCGGCCAGAATATCCAGGTCGGCGTCTGGGAGATCGCGGCCTCGCGGTCCATGAAGCCGGTCATGACAATGTACATGTACGGTACGAAGTTCACGAAGCAGACGATGAGCAGGAGGACGTAGACCCACCAGGTGCGGGCGCGCTCCGGGGCCGCCGGCGATTCGATGCGGCGAATGTCAACGATGGCCATCTCCCCCTCCCCTACTCGGCCACTTCGGTGCGTGAGCGGAACACGCGGATGAAGACGAAGCTCATCACGATGATGATCAGCATCATCAGCAGCGAGATCGCCGAGGCGCGGGACGCGTCGAAGAACTCAAGCCCGGTCTTGGTGAGGAGCACGTTCAGCGTCGTGGTGGCGTTGCCGGGCCCGCCGCGGGTCATCACGACGATCAGTTCGTAGGTGCGGAACGCGTCCATGGTCCGGATGACGACGGCGATCAGGATCGCCGGTCTGAGGAGCGGCATGGTGATCGTCCAGAACACGCGCCAGGACGACGCTCCGTCGATCTCCGCCGCCTCGTAGGGCTGCCTCGGAATCGATGCCAGCCCCGCGGTCATCATCAGGAACATGAACGGCGTCCACTGCCAGATGTCCACGAAGATCAGCGTCTGCAGCGCCCAGGTCGGCGACGACAGGAAGGGCGGCTCCGAAAGGCCGAAGAACGCTGCAAGCCCGCCGATGTAATGGGTCACGAGGCCGGCGCCCGGAAAGAACATGTAGCGCCAGATCAGGGCCGCGACCAAGGGCGGCAGGATCATCGGGATGAGGATGACGAGCCGGAAGACGCTGGCGCCGCGGATGGCGCGCTTGAAGAGGAGCGCCAGCCCGAGGCCCAGCCAGAATTCGAGGAAGACGGCTTGCACGGTGAAGATCAGCGTGACGCGCAGCGCGCGCCAGAACTCGGGATCCTGGATGACGGAATGGTACTGGTAGGACCCCACGAAGAAGCGCGGCAGGTAGGGCTTGGACAGGATGATGTTCTGCCCAGCCATGTAGAGTGCATAGATGAACGGATAGACCCCGATGGCGAACAGGATGATCAGCGTCGGCGCCATCAGCACCCACGGGAAGACCCGCTTGTTCGACGGCCCAAACCGGGCCAAGAAGCCGCTTCTCGGCCTGACGGCCGAGGAACGTCCCGTTTCGGTCATGTCCGACATCGGCATCCTGCTCACTCATTCACCCGTCGATCTCGTCCGGTACCATTCGGTCGCCAGCATGCTGGCATGGCGGTTGGCGGCACCACCGGGCACGGGGCGGTCGCCGGATCGAAAGGTCGCTCAAGCCGAGAGGACCGGACGGAGCGAGGCTCCGCCCGGTCGATCATGTCGTCAAGCCTACTGCCACTCGGACGGCAGGCGATCGTAGTAGGTCAGGTCGCGCCAATGCTGGGGCGGCAGGTCGTCACGACCGGGGATGTAGTATCCGCCGCGGCGCATCACGGCCGTCATGCGCTCCTCCATGTTGGCGGCAGCCGTCGTGGCGTCGATTTCGCCGATCCACACGCGGTTGCCCTCCTCGCCCATGATGTCGGAGATTTCGGCCCATTCCGGCACGCGGATACGCTCGTCCGGATTCGTGTCGTTCAGCATGAACTCATAGACATCGATCCACCACGGCTGGAACTTCGCAAGCGTCTCGCTGCGGTAGGTCGAGTGCCGCGACGGGCCGGCGCCGAACTCGGTCGCGCGCTCCTGGATGGCCTTGGAGGTGATCCACTGGATGAAGGTCCAGACGGCTTCCTTGTTGGCGCTGTCGTCGGATATGCCGAGGCTCCAGGCGCCGAACCACGGGTCGATCACGCCATGCGGCCCGGCCGGCGTATGGACATGGGCACTCTTGCCCTGGATGCCCGGGTTCTTGCCATCCTCGAAGAAGCCGAAGATGAAGTCCTGGTAGTTCCAGAGGCCGAATGCCCCGCCCGACTGATAGAGCTGGGTTGCCTCGTCGATGCCCCAGTTGGCGCTGTCGGCGGGCATGAAGTCCCGCGTCGAGACGAAGTAGTCGATCGAATCGATCGTATGCTGGTTGTTGATCGTGATCTCCCAGTTCTCGCCGACGTATTCGTCTCCCTTGGTTTCGGGTGTCTGGAAGGCATAGAGATAGGGAAGATAGGTCACGCCCCAGAACCACCGTCCCGGCATGTTGGCAAAGCCGATCATGCCCTGCTCGGGATTGTGCACCTTCTTGGCCATGTCCATCATGTAGTCGGTGGTGAACTCCGGCGAGAACCGCTCGGGAATCGTGACGCCCGCCTCCTCCGCGACATCGGTGCGGAATGTCGTGCCCACCGGACCGGCACCGATCGGGATGGTGTAGAGCGTTTCGTTGTAGACGCCGGTACCGCTGATGACACGCGGCAGGAAGTCGTCAATGTCGTAGTCCGCAGGTGTGAGATCCGCGTTCTTGACGTACTGCATCAGCGGTTCGAGGAACCCGGCGGCGGCATATTCGGCGAGCCACATCACGTCCACGGCGAACACGTCGTAGCGGCCGGTGCCCTGCTGCATCTCCACGAGGGAGCGCTGGCGATACTGGTCGAAGGCGACCTCGTCGACATTGACCTTGATGCCGTAGGTCTCCTCGAATTCCGGAAGGAACTGAAGGATGGCAGCGAACTGCGGCATCGCCGGGGTCAGGATGTTGATCTGGGTCCCCTCGAACTGCTTCTGGTACTCGGTTTGGGCGTAAGCCGGCACGGCAGCGCCCATGATCATCGTTGCCGCCACTGTGGCCAGCAGCTGAATTCTTCTCCCAGGCATTTTTTCCTCCACTGTCGAACGTGATACTTTCACTCCTCCACGATCGGCGCATTGCGGGCGCCGGAGACTCTCCTTTCGCTTTCAGGCAGCGAGCCTGGCTTCCGTGAAGCGGGCCTGTCGCACCGTGCGGGATGTCCGCTTCGAAAACAGGTAGACGTAGCTCGGATCGATGCGGACGCCGATCGGCGCTCCGATGCGATCGGGGTATCGGCGCGCCTCGTCGCCCGTGGTCAGGACGCGGACCAGCGAACCCGCGAACTCGATGTCGAAGACGACGCGCGAGCCGAGCACTTCGATCGCGAAGATCTTCCCGTGGACGAGGCCGTCGCCGCCCTCGGCGGGCAAGGCAAGGCGCATCTGCTGCGGCCGCGCCCCCATCAGGTATTCCTCGCTGCGGGCGAGCGGTTCACCGCCGTTTTCGAGCCACTCGCGATCGAGCCCGACCCGCGAACTGCCGACTTCCAGGTGGGCCAGCCCGGCTTCCTCGGCCAGCCGTGCCGGCAGGATGTTCATCGCGGGCTCGCCGATGAAGGTCGCGGCGAATGTGGTCTGCGGCCGGTCGAAGAGCTCCTGCGGGCGGTCGATCTGCTCGATCCGGCCCTTGTTGATGAGCACGATCCGGTCGGCCATCGTCATGGCCTCGAGCTGGTCGTGCGACACGTAGAGCATGGTCGCGTTGAAGTCGCGCTGCAGCCGCTTGAATTCCAGGCGCATCCGCGCGCGAAGCTGCGCATCGAGATGCGAGATCGGCTCGTCGAGCAGGAAGACGTCCGCATCGCGCACCAGCGCCCGGCCGATCGCCACGCGCTGCATCTGACCGCCGGACAGCTGGCGGGGCATCTTGTCGATCTGATCGCCGATCTGGAGGGTCTCGAGGATCCCCGAAATCCGCCGGTCGATCTCCGCCCGGCTCATCTTGCGGATGCGCAGGGGGTAGGCGAGATTCTCGCGCACCGACAGGTGCGGGAACAGCGAGTGCTTGTCGTAGACCATCGCCACGTTGCGGTCGCGCGGCATGAGATGGGTGACGTCGCGATCGCCGATCGTGATCGATCCCGAGTCCGGTTCTTCGAGGCCCGCGACCAGCCTCAGCGTCGTCGTCTTGCCCGCCCCCGACGGCCCGAGGAGGAACACCGCCTCGCGGTCCCGGACATCGAAGGACATGTCGCGCACGGCCACGATGCCGTCGCGAAACGCCTTGTGCAGGCCCTCGAGCCGCAGATTGGCCAATGCTCCTCCCGCACCACGTTCGACCAACTCCGACGCCCTATCCAACGCCCCCCGAAGTCAGTCCCAGCCCCATCGTCAAAGATAGAATGAAATTTCTTACTGTGCAACACAATATGAATTCATTTTCATCGAATCCTGTCCCGCTGCCCGAACCGGCGGATATCGGCCCGCAGGAGGCGTCTGCCGGGCGCAACCGGATTCCAGGCTTCCTCCTCCACCCGTCGCGCCTCGCCTTGATCGGCGCTCGAAGGTCGAATTCGCTCCCTTAGACGATGGCACGGATAGTCCCGCCCTCGGCACGCATCGACATCCCGTTGAGCCACGGCGAGGTCGAAAGATGAAGCACGGATGCGGCGATCTCCTCCGGCTCGATCATCCTGCGGATGAGCGACGTCGGCTCCGTCTTCTCGAAGTAGTCCGCGACCACCTGTTCGCGGCTCGTGCTGCGCTCCGTGGCGATCTCTTCGTGATACCGCCGGACCGCTTCCGTGTTGGTCGGGCCGGGCAGGATGGTGTTCACGCGCACCTGCGTTCCCGCCGTCAGCTCCGCGAGCGCCCGCGACACCCCGAGAAGACAGGTCTTCATCGCGCCGTAGTGCACCATCCACGGCTGCGGCTTGATCGCGCTCTCGCTGCTGATGAAGACGATCGACCCCTCACCCCGCGCCAGCATGTCCTTCAACGCGAGCCGCGCCATGCGCACGCCGGTCATCACGTTGACGTCGAAATAGCGGAACCAGCGCTCGTCGGTCGTCTCGAAGAAGTCGCGAACCTCGAAGATGCCGACGCTGTTGATGAGGTGATCGAGAGGACCGCCGGCGGTGGCGAACCGGTAGAGGGCGATGGCGTGGTGGTTGTCGGTGAGATCGCCCGCCAGTCCCGCACTGCGCTCCCCGAGCACCGCGACCGCGGCGTCGACATCCTCCTGGGTCAGGCCGCCCACCGTCACGGCCGCGCCGGCGTCGGCGAAAGCCCGGGCACAGGCCAGCCCGATCCCGGTCGCGCCACCGGCGACCAGAACCCGCTTGCCGGTCAGATCCAGGTTCATGGTGTCGGCTCCCGTCCAGGCCCGGCGACGTGAGGAAAGGGTAGCGACGATGGCAACGCGATTGAAGCGAACCTGCTTCACCATTGCGGTGAAAGGATTTCGCGGATCGCCTGCTCACAGTCGCGACGCGAGGAAGTCGATGAGCGCCCGCGTTCGCACGGGCACCTGACCCTGCGCCGGATAGATGACGCTGATCGGCTCTTCGTCGCCGGCGTTGAAGTCCTCGAGGAGGGCAACCAGCCGGCCCGCCTTCAGGTCCTCGGCGATGTGGAACGACGAGAGGCGGGCGATACCGAGGGCGCGGACGGCGAATTCGCGCAGCCCCTCGCCCTGGTTGACGAGGAGGTTGCCGCGGACCTCGACGTGCTCGATGGTCCCGTCGTGCATCCTGAACGGCCAGTTGCCGTACCATCGTCGCCGGCTCAGGCCGAGGCAGTTGTGCTTGCGGAGCTCCGACGGGTGCAGCGGATGGCCGTGGCGCGCAAGATAGGCCGGCGCGGCGACCACGTGCCGCGTCGATGTCATCAGGCGGCGCGCGATCATCGAGGAATCACCGAGGATGCCGCTTCGGATGGCGAGGTCCGTGCCGTCGAAGATGAGGTCCACCGTCTCGTCCGAATAGGACAGGTCGATGCGGATGCCCGGATGCTCCCTCAGGAAATCGGCGAGGATCGGGTTGAGCACATGGATCGCAAAAGGGATGTTCGTGCTGATCCGGAGCATGCCGCCGAGCTGGCTTGACGCCTGCTGGATATCGGCCTCGAGGCGGTTCATCTCCTCGAGGAGATGCTGCGCCCGCTCGAGGAACGTCTGCCCTTCGGCCGTCAGCCGCAGCGAGCGGGTCGAGCGGATCGCCAGCCGGACGCCGAGCCGCTGCTCGAGCCGCGAAATGGCCTTGCTGACCGCCGACGACGTGAGGCCCAGCTCCTCGGCGGCGGCGGAAAAGCTGCCGCGCTCGACCACCGCGACAAACGCCAGCATCTCTCCCGCACGATTGTCCATGGCGACATCCGTGAAATCATTGCAACGCTGTATTGATCCGCTTTCCCTTTATTCCGCAATCGAAAATGTTACGCTATGCCCACGAAACGATCGAATTGATTTCCACCGGAGGAAGACATGGATTTTGGCGTAGCTGGCAAGGTCGTGGTCGTCACGGGGGGCGCCACCGGGATCGGCCGCGCGATCGCCGAGACGTTTCATGCGGAGGGTGCCACCGTCGTCATCAACGGGCGGACGCGCGAGAAGGTGGAGAAGGCCGCAGCCGAGATCGGCCCGAATGCCCACGGCGTCGTTGCGGATCTCAGGACCCCGGAAGGAGCGAAGGCGCTCGCCGACTTCGCGCGCGGGCTCGGGCCGGTCTCTTTCCTCATCAACAATATCGGCGTGTTCGACGTGAACGACTTCTTCCAGGTCTCGGACGAGCGCTGGCATGAGTATTTCGAGCACAACCTGATGACCGGCATCCGCATCACGCGCGAACTGATGCGCGACATGCTGGACCGGAACGAAGGCTCGATCGTCTTCATCGCAAGCGAGGCGGCCATCCGCTCGATCGGCAACATGATCCCCTACTCCGTCACCAAGACCGCGATGCTCGGCCTGTCGCGCGGCCTCGCGGAACTGACCCGCGGAACGAACGTGCGCGTCAACAGCTACATGCCGGGCACCACCGCGACCGAATCCGTGCAGGGCTATTTCGCCGGGCTCGCCAAGGAGCAGGGCAGGACCGTCGAGGAGACGCTGACGAGCTTCTACGACGAGGTGCAGCCCGGCAATCTCGGCAGGCGCCTCATCGATCCCACCATGCACGGCCGCGGCGTCATCCAACTCGCCACCAACACGGCCATGAACGGCGTCAACCACAGGGCCGACGGCGGGACCATCCGCTCGATCCTCTGACCCGGGCCCCGCGGGGCCTTCAGGAGTAACCGGAAATGTACGAGCGACGCGCGCTGGTCGTCGGCGCCACGGGAATTGTCGGCCTCAACGTGGCCGAGCACCTCCGCGACAGCGGCGGATGGGAGATTCACGGCATCTCCCGCCGGCCGCCGCGCGGCGCCTCCTACATGAAGACGCGGTCGGTCGACCTCCTCGACCGGGAGGCGGCCATCGCGGCCCTCGCCGGCCTCGCCCCCACCCACATCTACTACTGCACCTGGACGCTCGGGCAATCGGAGGACGAGAACATCCGGCTGAACGGCGCGATGCTGCGCACCGTGCTCGATGCGTTCGCCGGCACGGGGAGCGTCGTCCACACCGCAGTCGTCACCGGCGCCAAGCACTATCTCGGGCCGTTCGAGGACTACGGCAAGGTGGTTCCGGTCACCCCGTTCCGCGAGGACACGCCGCGCCTCGAGAAGAAGAACTTCTATTACGAGCTCGAGGACATCGTGACCGACTACGGCGCGCGGCTCGGCTTCGGCTGGTCCGTCCATCGCTCGCACACCATCATCGGCTACGCCGTCGGCAACCTGATGAACATCGGCGCGACGCTCGCCACCTATGCCGCGATCTGCAAGGCGACCGGCGCGCCGTTCGTCTTCCCCGGCTCGCCCACCGCCTGGTCCGGACTCAACGACATCACCGACGCGCGCATCCTCGCCCGCCAGATCGTCTGGGCGTCGACCGAACCCAACGCCCGGAACGAGGCCTTCAACGCGGTCAATGGCGACGTCTTCCGCTGGCAGCGGCTATGGAGCCGCATCGCCGAGTATTTCGACATCCCGCCCGGCGCCTATCCGGGCCACTTCAACTCGCTCGAAGAGCGCATGCGCGACATGGGTCCGGCATGGGACCGGGTCGTCGCCGAGCACGGGCTGCAGCCGAACCGGCTCGACCGGCTTGCCTCGCCCTGGCACACCGACCTCGACCTCGGCCGGCCGATGGAGTGCGTGCATTCGATGGGCAAGGCGCGGGCGCTTGGCTTCAGCGACTTCCAGGACACGGAGCAGTCCTTCGTCGACGCCTTCGACCGCATGCGGGCCGAGCGCATCATCCCCTGAGCGGGAGGGAGTGAGGCATGAGCAGCGACACGCCACGGGTCGTCATCGTCACCGGAGCCGGCTCGGGGATCGGGCTCTGCACGACCGAGGCCTTCCTCGCCGACGGCGCCCATGTCGTCGGCGCCGGCCTCGCGCTCGACGCCTTCAGGGCGCTCGGCCCGGCCGACAGGACGCTTGCGGTCGAGGTCGATCTCGCCGATCGCACGGCAGCCGCGCGCGTCGCGGCGGCGGCCGTGGACCAGTTCGGGCGCATCGACGTGCTCTTCAACAACGCCGCCAGGGCGCCCGCCCGCGCCGGCATCCTCGAGGTCACCGACGAGGAATGGGACGCCACACTCGACCTCAACCTCCTCGGCTACATGCGCATGAGCCGCGCCGTCGCGCCGCAGATGATCGCCCAGGGCGGCGGCTGCATCGTCCATTGCGGATCCGAGACGGGCGCGATGCCGCATCCGCTTCTGCCCGACTACAGCATCTCCAAGGCGGCCGTCCTCATGCTGTCGAAGATCCTGTCGCGTGAACTGGGCGCGAAGGGCATCCGATCGAACGTCGTCGCGCCGGCGCATGTGCGCACGGCGCTGTGGGACCGGCCGGGCGGCTTCCTCGATTCGCTCGCCGACTCCTACGGCACCACGCGCGACAAGGCGGTCGATGCCTTCCTCAAGGACAGGAAGCTGCCCGCCGGCCGGCTGGGTCGCCCCGAGGACGTGGCGGCGGCCGTCCTCTTCCTCGCCAGCGACCAGGCGGGGTTCATTTCCGGAGCGGTGCTCGGCGTCGATGGCGGCGTGCTGCCGTTCGTGTGAAGGAGAATGCGCCATGGAAGCCGCCGCGACCCTGCCCGTCAGCCCTGACCCCGCCTGGGGAGAGGACATCTGCCGGGAGCTCCACGAGAACGCCTTCAACGGACGCGTCGGACAGGCGCTCCTGTCCGAGACCGAGGCCGTCCGCGTCTGGACCATCCGGCTCGCGCCGGGGGAGCGAGTCGGCTTCCACCGTCACCAGCTCAAGTACTTCTGGACGGCGCTGACGCCGGGCAGTTCCCGCTCCCGCTTCTCGACCGGCGAGACGCGCGAGACCGCATACCAGGCCGGCGATGTGCGCCACTTCGACTTCGGCCCGGGGGAGTTCATGATCCACGACCTCGAGAACATCGGCCCCACCGACCTCGTTTTCGTCACCGTGGAAATGAAACGCTGCGCGAACCCTCCCTTGCCTGTCGAGCGCTGATGAAATGAGGCGTCATGCCAGGTTGGCACCGCCGGTGCAGCTTGCGCTCGGGCATCCCTTCCGCCGCGCAGGCACCGCCGACGGTCACTCCGGCAAGTTGATCCCACGCGCAGGAGATCACCGCCTCCATCCTCGCCGCCGCGTTTCTGCTGATCGCGCTGGTCTATGCCTCGGTCGGGCAAGCCGGGGCCTCGGGCAATCTGGCCGTCATGGCACTGGCGGGATTTGCACCCGTGGCCATGAAGACGACCGCGCTTGCCTTGAACCTCGCCGTAGCCGCGATCGGAACCGCGCTGTTCCTGAGGTCCGGGCGCCTGAGCTGGCGCAATGTCTGGCCCTTTGCCCTGTTGGGCTTCCCCTTCTCGATGCTGGGCGGCGCGGTGCATCTTCCGGAGAGCGTCTATTTTCCCGTGGTCGGAGCGGTGCTGATCCTTTCGGCGCTCCAGATGGCGCGGACGGCTTTGCGCGGCCCGTCTGTCGCGCGTGGGGCAACGCAAGCCGCACCGTTCCTTCCGGCACTTCTGACCGGAGCCGCGATCGGCTTCATATCGGGCACGACCGGGACCGGGGGCGGTGTGTTTCTGGCCCCAGTGATCCTTGCGATGAACTGGGGCACACCGCGCCAGACCGCCGCGACCACCGCCGTCTACAACCTGATGAACTCCGCCGCTGCCCTGCTGGGGGCGTACGCGGCATGGGGCCAGGTCCCCGCGGGCCTGCCCGCCTGGCTGATCGCGGTTGCCCTCGGCGGAACTGTCGGCGCGGTGATCGGCAGCCGGTACCTGTCAGACCGGTGGCTGCGCATAGTGCTTGCCCTGTTGTTGCTGGCGTCCGGGCTGAAGCTGGTCCTGCCGTAGGCCGCATTCACGGCTACAAGACACTTCCTGAGAGAAGTCCGTCGCGCCATCGATTGCACGGAATGTCGCGATCAGGTGACGGGGCGGGCTTTCCGGCCCACCCCGGTGACCTCGATCCTCAGCTCTTCGCGTTCGGCGACGGACCGGCAAAGTCGATCTTGTAGTGGTCCTTGTACTCGGCACGCACGGCGTCGGCCTCGCCGTTCGACCACGCCGCGGCATAGGCTGCCGGGACCGTCCAGCCATCGGGCTTCGGAATGCCGCCCCACTCGAGCTCGATGTCGAGCGGGAACACCTCAGCCTGCGGGTCCCAGTCGCTCGGATGCTTGACCTTGGAGAGCAGCTCGTAGTCGAACGGCTCGACGCCGTCGTTGTCGACATAGCGCGCGATGTAGGCGTCGACGTTGTCCTTGGTGGTGGTGACCGACCGCCAGTTCAGGAGCCGCTCCGCGTCCTTCGGCTTCCAGCCGTTGAGGACGTCGTAGAGGCGGGCGGTGAGAAAAGCGCCCATGTACGCCGGCACGTTGGCGCTGGTCGCGACGATCTTGCCGGCCTTGATGGCGCGGACGCCCGCCGTCGTGCCGTCGGCACCGCTGACGAAGACGTCCTCGCCGGGGCGCCGCCCGGCCTCGTTGAGCGCGGCGAGCACGCCGTCCGCAACGTCATCGTTCTGCGCGATGACCCCGACGAGGTCGGGGAAGCGCGACAGCAGGTCCTGCGCGGCCTTCTGCGAGTCCTCGCGGTTCCACTTGCCGGGAAGCTGGCCGACCAGCTCGACGGTCGGAAAGTCTTTCAGCGCCGCGTCGCGGCCGCGCGAGCGGATGATGTCGGTCGAGTTGCCCTCGACCCCGGTGACGCCGACGACCTGGCCGCCACCGAACTTGGCGACGATCGCCTTGGCGACCTCCGCCGTGACGGCGCCTTCGGCCGAGAACTCCTCGGGCACGGCGTAGAGCGTCCAGTAGTCGCCGGCATCGAAGGGGGTGAACCAGGGGAGTGTTCCCCAAGTGTTGGCGAGCCAGATCTTGTCCTGGTTGGCCGAGTCCGCGATGCGCTTGATGGCGCTGCCATCCGGCGCATGGAGGAGGATCGCGTTGGTGCCGGCGGCGGCCTGCTGCTCGAACTGGTTGAGCTGCTTGAGCGCGTCGAGCTCGCCGTCGACCGAGGTGAAGTTGAGGCCGAGCGCCTTGGCGGCGGCGGCGGCGCCGGCGTCGGCATTGACGACGTATTCGAGGCGCCGGGTCATCTGGAGGTGGGCCAGCGAGCCCTTGGTGTCGGCGATCGCGACGCCGGAGAAGCCCATGGCGCCCGCCGCCGTCGAGGCGACTGCGGCGGCCGAGGCGAAGGCGAGGAAGTCGCGCCGGGACAGGCCGTGGGTGTCGAGCTCTCCCATGTGGCGGTCGATGACCTTGCGGTCGGTGTAGTCAGGGAAGCTGCGGGGATTGATGCGCTTGCGCATGTCGTTCTGTCCTTTCCGGGGGGTGGGATGTCAGAGGGCGGTAAACTTGACCTGGCCGTCGGCGCGGACCTTTGCGGCCCGCCCGAGCTCGATCAGCCAGTAGAGGTGGGTCTGGATGCAGGCCTCGGCGTAGCACCGCCGCTGGCCGATTCCGGTCGAGACCGGGTAGTCGAGGTCCGTCTTCACCGGCAGCACCTCGGGCAGCAACTCGCCGATGGTCAGCGGCCGCGCTTCGCGCCGGAGTACAACATCAATCCGCGCCTGGGTGTCGCCCTGCTGCTGCTGGAGGTGGAGGAGCCGCCGCCGCGCGCTCTCAGGCGAGTATGCGGACAAGCCGTGGCCCTCAAGGAGCAGCGACGGCCTTAAGTCAAGGGCGCGCTGGATGGAGGCGCTGTGGTCGCGGGCATTGCCGATCGGGTAGGGCCCGAGCGGCGACGGGTAGTGGAGGAGATCCGCGGAATAGAGGGTGCGGCTTCGCGGGTTCCAGAGGCCGACCTGGCCGGAAGCGTGCCCCGGAAGGTGGACGACCTCGAGCGCGAGTCCTCCGACGTCGAGGATGTCGCCGTCCTCGACGGTGCGGTCGACCGGCACCGGGAAGTTCCAGTAGCGATCGACGATCGTGGGATCAGAGAGGCCGAAGCTCTCGCCGGGGGCGAGGTTGAAGTCCTCGAGCAGTTCCTCCGGCGTTAGCCCGAAGCGGGTGACGTTCTCCGCCCGCGTCACGATCATCGGATCCTCGATGACCGGCCGGTCGACCGGGTGGCACAGCACCTCGCAGCCGTAGCGCTCGCGGATGCGGGCCGCGTTGCCGGTGTGGTCGTAGTGGAAATGGGTGATGAGGAGATACTTGAGCCGGTTCGCTTCCCGGTCGAGCTTGTCGATCAGGAAGTCGCCCATGCCGTTGCCGTACTCGGGCAGCGTGGCATTGCCGGAATCGATGAGAAGACTCTCTCCCTCCCCGCGGACGAGATAGACCGCGCCCTGCACGTAGCCGTCCAGTTCGTCCTCAGCCCACATTCCGTGGATGCCGGGAATGCCCCAACCGTCCGGCGTCTCACCGTGAAAGAAAATCATCCTGCCTCGACCATTGTTCTTTGTTGCGGACGCACGCGCGAGCGCACCAAACGGCAACCGGCGTGCCAAGCTCCGAGGTCCTCGCCGCCTGTTCGGAATTGCGTCTTTGAATCAATCAGTTGCGACGTGACTTGGGAGCGATCCCGGAGTCATGAGGCCGAGGGGGCATGATGGCATCGCAACAGCGCGAAAGGCGCCTTGTTGCCATTCCCGTCGGGGTTAGCTTGAAGGGTGGAGGCCGGATGGCGATGCTCAGTCGCTGGGACGGGCGCCGCGTGGGCACGCGAGCGACAGGACCCCCGCAGCCCGGCGCCGGCTGGCATCGAATGTGCTCCCGGCTGGCATCGAATGTGCTGAGGAGGGGCAGTCCGCGCCTAAGGCACCCTTGGAGGCCGCTATGCATTTGCACATTCAACAAGAGCAGGCGGCGATCCCACACGACCACGGCATCTCGGCTCCGGCGCTCGCCGCCTTCTTCGCCGCGCATGCCGCCGGGTCCGACCCGTCCGCCTGGCTCATCGGCCGCACCCTGACGCTGCCCTTTCTCGATTCGATCGACGACGCACCGCTCGACCTCGACGCCACGGTCGGCCCCCACCCGGTCCTCATCCACTTCTTCCCTGGCGGATGGAGCCGGTCCTGCAATGCCGCGCTGGGGGCGCTCCAGGATCGCCTCCCCGCGCTCAAGCGTCTCGGGATCGCCGTCGTCGCGGCGACCCCCGAACTGCCGCAGCACGCGCGCGAGACCGTACGGCGCAACGCCCTCACCTACACGGCGGCCGTGGACCATGGCTGCCGCTTTGCCAAGAGCCTCGGCATCGCCCGCAAGCTGCCGGTGGAACTGCGCCGGCTGCTCCGCGAGGACGGCATCCGCCTCAGAAGCCGGAACGGTGAGGGGAGCTATGACGTGCCCGTGCCGACCCTTGTCCTCGTCGCGGGAGACCGGCGCATCCTCGCCGCCTCCTGGGCCGCCGTAGCCACCGACCTCGACCCTGGCCGGCTGCTCCGGGCCCTGGACGGTCACCCCGCCGCCGAAAGCGCGCCGGCCGGTGCGGCTTCCGGGGCTAGAATACTGCCGCGATCAGCGGTGGCGCGACGAGGAGGACCATGAGCGTCAGCGGCGCACCGACGCGCGGGAAATCGATGAAGCGATAGTGACCGATCCCCATGACCAGGGTGTTGTTGTGATGCCCGAACGGCGTCAGGAAGTCCGTCGAGGCGCCCACCGCGACCGCCACCAGAAGGGGGGCGCTCGGAATCCCCGCCCCCGCGGCCACGGCGATGGCGATGGGGGCGAGGATGACCGCGGTCGTCACGTTGTTGAGGAAGGGCGTGATGATGATTGCGGCCAGCAGAATTCCGCCTACGAGCATCGTCTCGGATGGCGTCCCGAGGATTCCGAGTCCCCAGCGAGCGATGAGTTCGGCCGTTCCCGTCGTGGCGAGCGCCTCGCCGATGGGAAGCATCGCGGCAAGCATCACGATGACAGGCCAATTCAGCTCCCGGATCGCATTCCGAATATCGAGGACGCCGGTCAGTGCCATGAGAAGGACCGCGCCTCCGAAGGCGATCGACGTCGGCACGATGCCGACGGCGGCGAGCACGATCGCTGCTGCGAAGATGAGGAGTGGCATGATCGCATCGGACCCGGTGAAGAGAATCGAGCGCGTCGCGATCGGGACGGACTGGGTTTCCCGGAGGGCATCCGAGATGTCGCTTCGCGCTCCGTGAAGGAGGAGGATGTCGCCGATCATCGGCGCCACATCGCCGAGGCGCCCCTCGATCCGCGGTCCCTGCGGCGAGATCGCGACCACCTGGATGTCCCGCTTCATGAAGGCTGCGATCGCGCCGACGGCACTGCCGATGATCGTGCTCTGCGGCATGACGACGATCTCGACCCAGGCGCGCTCGGCCGGGATCGCGGACGGGCTCCCGGATACCGCCGGTCGAAGGCTGTGCCGGCGCAGGAACGCCCGGATGCTCTCCACCGTTCCGCTGAGGAGGAGCAGGTCGTTTTCGGCAAGAATCTGGTTTTCCTTGCGTGCGAAGATGCGTGCGTCCGCCCGAAAGGCGCCATGGACGGAGACGTTGTTGTCGCGCTCGATATCGCTGACGTTTCGTCCGGCGAGGGCGCTGCCCAACGGCACGGCGACCTCGGTCAGGAAGAGGTCCGTGGGATAGTGACGATCGCCCGGGACGTCATCGCCCCCTCCCAACAGCATCCGCCAGCCGACAAGGGCAAGCCACAGGATGCCCAGGACGGTGAGCGCAAGGCCGATGGGTGCGAATGCGAAGAAGCCGAAGCCGGTCCCCGTCGCCGTGGCCGCCGCGTTGCTGACGACGAGATTGGCCGGTGTGCCGATCAACGAGCAGAGGCCGCCGAGAAGCGTCGCGAAGGACATCGGCAAGAGAAGCGTCCGCAGCGGCATGCGACGTGCAACCGAGACCGAGTAGGCGATCGGCAGCATCAGCGCGAGCGCACCGACGTTGTTCATGAAGATGGAGACCCCCGCCGCGACGCCGCAGAGCAACGCGACCATGGCGGACTCGCCGAGCGCCGCGCCCGTCACTTTCCGCGCCAGGATGTCGACCGCGCGCGAGTGGCCGATCACGTCGGCGATAATGAGGATTTCGATGACCGTGATGACCGCCGGGTCGGCGAACCCGGAGAAGACCCCCTCGGCCGGCACGAGCCCCAGAAGAAACGCCGCCGCGAGGCCAGCGAGCGCCACCACCTCGACTCGCCAGCGGTCAAGGGCGAAGGTCGCCATCAACCCCAGAAGAAGCGCCAGAAGCGCGATTTGCTCGAACGTCATCGGCTCCGTGGCTCATCATTGGCGCGCGGCGCGAGAGTAGCGACAACAGGCCGGCACAGAAAGCGGCGTTGTTCGACCTGGGACGGCGGCCCTTGCAGCCTGCCCGTGGGACCGGAGGGACCACGCCATGCCACGTAGCTCGACGATCGGCCCGCCCCGGGCGGGGGCGGAACCCATCGCGGTCGCGCCGGCCGTGCCTTGGCGGCTACGCATGCTCCTCGTCCTCACCACCACGCGGTTCGTGCCCGAGGACGGCTTGGACGGCCGCATCGCCTTCCGACTGGAAGCGCTGCGTCGCCGGGGATGGATGGTCCGGATGGCCGGCGCCAGGAACTACGTCCTGTGGCGGAACGCGCGGGCGTTCGCCCGCCCGATCAGGGCCGTCGTCCTGCCCAACGACGAGTTTCCCCTCACAAGAGATGAATGGAACATCGCGATTCTACGCGATCTGGCCGTCGCCGAGCTTCGGATGCGACGAGACGGGGCCCGGCTCAGCGAAGGCGAAATCCTCTCAGTGCTGTCCGCGCTGCTCGGGGCACTCTATCCGGGCCGGGCTGTTGGCGAGCACCGGTTGAGGTCGTTGCTCCGCGCGATCGACGCAAAGATCCAGACGACCCTCGTCGGCGGCCGGCCCGGCGGTTGGGGTCGCTTAAGCTGGTGACCGGCTCGCCCACCTTCCGCGCGCGACCCGAAGGCTAGTCGATCGAGATCGAGTCCACATGCCCGCATGCTTCCGTTGGTAAGACACGCAACCGCTCCCGAACCCGCTCTGCCACAATCCCCGAGTTCTCGATCGCACTGAAGGAGAAACGCAACGTGTTCATCATCGACGAAGATCCGGGCCGCGTCGCCAATGAAGGCGGCAATCCGCGGACTACCCAACGCGCGAGGGATTGTCACCGCCACCGTGAAACGCGATCTCGGTGATGACCGGGTGATGACCCGCGGGCACGGAGGCTGTAAGACCTCTGCCTGCCATAACCTAACTATCTGGGAAGCCTAGAGAGTCTGGTGCCGCATGCCGGACTCGAACCAGCGACCCCATCATTACGAATGATGTGCTCTACCAACTGAGCTAATGCGGCGTCGCGGGCTGTGATAGCGGCAAGACCGCGAAGGTTCAAGGGGAACCATCAGAACAGGCGGAAGCGGCGCCGCGCGCCGTCTTCCTCGGGATCGGGCGGCAGCGGACCAGGGTCGTCCGGCGGGTGCGGGACGAGCGGAGCAACCGCCACGATGCGGGGCGGCTCGCCGGCCTCGGCCGCATCGTGGAGCGCAGCCGGCTGCACCGGCGGCTTATGCTTCGGGGGCGCCGGGGGCGGCTCCGGCCGGCCCGGCGGCGACGGATCCGGGACCGCGGGCGGTGCCCCGGGCGCCGGCCTCTCCTCCGGCTTCGCTTGGTCGGGGGGCGCCGGCCCGGCGCCGGGCGGCACGACCGGCGGCTGCATGGGGGCGGGCACGGCGACGACCGGTGTCGCTTCGACCACCCCCGCCTCGGACGCTTCCTCCGGCGGAGGCGCGGGCTCCGCTTCCGGCGGGGGATCGGGCGGCGCGATGCGGGGCATGGCGATGTTGTCGACCGAAGCGATCGGCGCCTCGAACGGGCCGGCCTCGAGGGCCGCCACCGGGCGCTGCGGCGCGAGCGGCGGCACTTTCCATTCCACCGCGCCGACCCGGCCGGTGACCGGCGAGACCGGCAGCCAGCGCTCGAGCACCTGCCCGTCGGCGACCCAGGCGGGATCGCGCGGGGCGGCGAGGGCGCGGGTCAACCAGCCACGGACACGGCCCTGATCGTTGTTCTCGCGATCCTCGATCTCGGCCATGAGGAGGCAGACGCGTTCCGTCGGCGCCTTCGACAGGCCCTCGAGGGCGGCGCGCGCCGCCTCGAAATCACCGGCGTCGATCGCCGCGCGGGCGATCGCCATCGATCCTTCCGGGTGGTTGGCCCGCGTGTCGGCGAGCTTGCGCATGCGCTTCAGCCGGTCGAGCACCGAGTCGCCGGGGCGGACGGTCGCATAGGCGTCGGCGATCTCCGGATTCGGCTCGACCCTCCACGCCGCTTCGAGGACCTTCGAGGCCCGCCGGACATCGGCATTGCGGCTGTAGAGACGGGCCGCCACCACCGCCGCCGGGGCCAGCCCCGGCGCGAGCTTGAGCGCGTCGATCGCCAGGTAGCGGGCCCGCTCCGGGTCGCCCGCCTCGAGTTCCATCGCCCGCGCAGTGAGCAGGGCCGCCCGGACATGCGGCGCCTCGGCGGCATCGACGAGCCCGGCCTGGACATTGGCGTCGAGCGCGGCGACGGCCGTCCGCCAGTCGCCGTCGCGTGCCGCATAGTCGAACACCGCCGCCCCGGCCCAGGCGACGCGCGGGGTCGCCGCGGCGGCCTCTTCGGCGAAGTGGCGGGCGGCCTCGTGCTGGTCGTGCCGTTCGGCCTCGACGAAGAGGCCGTGGAGGCCGAGGAGACGGGTCTCGGGGCGCTCCGCCAGGGCCTGGAACGACGCCCGGGCGCCGTCCCCGTCCCCGGAGAGCTGGGCGGCCTGGGCGCCGAGCAGGAGGACGAGCGGCTCGGGTCCGAGGAGGGCGCGCGATTCCTCCGCCGCCTTCCGCGCGGCGCGGGAATCACCGGCGCCGACGGCGATAATGCCGGCGTTCAACGCCCGGTAGCCGCGGTCCCGCCGGCGGCGGCCGAGGCGGGAGCGAAGGGCGCCGGGCGCCCGGAAGATCGCCCGCAGCAGCGCCCAGACGATGGCGATCGCCGCCATCACGGCGAGCACGCCGGCGGCGGCGAGGAACAGCGAGGTGCGGATCTCGTAGCCCTGCCAGTGGAGGACGACCTCGCCCGGTCGGTCGGCGAGCCAGGCCGCCCCGGCTGCGACCAGGAAGACGATAACGATGTAGACGAGGGCGCGGATCATGCTCGGCCGTCAGTTGGCGGGAGACGTCACGGAAAGGGCGAGCCGCTGGACGATCGAATCGATCGCCTGGCGGTCGGCCGCCGCCGCCGCCCAGGTCGCCGAAGCATTCTGGCCCGGAGGCGGCAGTTTCTCGCGCTCGGCGAGAGCCGCCCCGAGATCGCCCTGGTCGACGGCCGCCTGCATGCGCGAGACAATGGCGTCCGGCGTGTCGCCCTCGATCGGCCCGGTCGGCCGCACGGTGACGAGACTGCCGCCGAAGGAGAACAGGCGGTCGATGAAGCCGGCATCCGGGCCGAGTTCGGACGACGCGGCCAGGATGGCGTCGGCGACGCCGGGAAACGCGGCCTGGAGCGCGGCGATGGTGGGCGCCCCGTTCCTTGCGAGCGGTTCCAGCTCCGCGACCGCCTCGTCGTCGAAGCCCAGCGCCTTCAGCATCGCGAGGTCGGCCGCAAAGCCCTCCCCGGAGCCCGCACCCTGACGCAGGAGGCCGATCGCGATCGCCCGCGCCGCCCGCTCGCTCTCGACCGCCGGCGGAGGCCGGGCCGCGATCTCCTCGACCCGGCCGGTCAAGGTGCCGACCCGGTCGCCAAGCGTGGTCAGCGTCGCCTCCGCCGCGGCGAGGCGGGACTCGATGGGACCGAGAGCGACCGCGCCGCCTCCACTGCCACCGCCTGCGACGGGCATGGCGTTCTCGAGGTTCTCGATGCGGCTCCGGTTGGTGTCCTCGAGCTTCTCGAGGGAAGCGACCTTCTCGGCGAGGGCCGGGAGGCCGGATGTTGCGGACTCGAGCGCCGCGAGGCGGCTTTCGAAGCCGGCCACCCGCTCGTTCGCCGCCTGCGCCTGGCGGACGGCATCGGCGGCGGTGAGGTCGGCGCGCGTCGGGATGATGCCGCTCGCATGGTAGAGAATGCCGAGGACCGTCGCGATGGCGCCACCGAACACCCCTGCGGCGATGAGCAATCCGGCGCTCGACCAGTCCGTCTTCGGCCGCTCGGTTCGCGGCGGCACCGGCGAGACCGGTCGCGGCGGCGGCGGAGGCTCGGCAGCCCGCGACTGGTTGGCGGTTTCGCGCGCCTGTTCCGCCCCCGCGGGTGGCGTTTCGGGCGCCTCCGGTCGGGATTTCGAAGATGCATCGGGGGGCCCGGAGGGATCGTGGGCCGGTCCCGGCGGCACGGCGTCCGTGGACACGGCGTCGGCGGACCCGGAGCCGGCCGGGCCCGAGGCTTGCGTCTCGGGTGTTGCACTGCCTATGCTGGCGTCCCCGGCCGCCGGGGGTTCCGACCGCGAGGGCGCCGCCTGCAGGTCGATCGTCACCGGGGGTTTGGGACGCCGCCCGCCCGCTCGCTTCGGTGCCCCCTTCTTCCCCTCCGGTCCGGTATCGGATTCGCTCATGTCAGTCCTCGGCGATGACGCCTGTTGCGGGCATCGTAGTACACGGGATCGGTGTCAGGCCAGTTTCGGGCCGCCTGGACCGATCAACGCGGCAATTCCGTCGAAATCGGGGTGGACCGCGATCCGGATATCACGCGCAGCCCCGCGCAGCGGTTCCGCCGCCCGCGGCGAAATGGCGTAGCACGGCACCGCGGCAAGCGAATCGCCGAGGCCCGCCGAAGCCACCGCCGCAACGAACGCGGCGCTCGTCCGCTGCGAGAAGAGCAGGATGCCGTCAATGCGGCCGCACGCGATCGCCGCCGCGACATCGGGGTCGAGGGCCGCGACCGGCTCGGCGCGGTACGCCTCGACGACCCGGATGTCGTAGCCGAGGGCTACGAGCCCGCCGGCGAGCGCGCCGGTCCGGTCCCTGCCCGCCACGTAGAGAATGGGCCCGGCTCCGGTCGGGAACTCCGACGTCAGGCGGTCGGCAACCGAGGCGGCGTCGGCGCCTCCCGGCCGCACGTCGTCGAAGCCCGCTTCGCGGGCGAGAGCCGCGATCCCCTCGCCCGTGACGAAGACCGGCACCGTGCGCCAGCCCTTGGCCATGGGCCAGCCGACGAGCGCCCGCACGCCGTTCCGGCTCGTCGCCACGATCGCCGCCGGCGCCGGGAGCCCGTCCGGCGGTGGCGCGAAGTGCACCCGGAGCATCGGCTGGAGGATTGCCTCATGGCCCATGGTCCCGAGCCGCGCGGCGGTCTCCTCCGCGTCCGGTTCAGGCCGGGTGACGAGGAGGCGCAAGCGTCACTCCGCGAAGAAGCCCGGGCCGCCGCGTGCGTGGAGTTCGGCACCGACCTCCCGCCCGATCCGGTCCGCATCTTCCGCCGCGCCGCGGCGCTCCGCTGCGTGGGCCTCGCTCCCGTCGGGACGGACGATGACGCCGCGGAGGGCCAGGGCGTCCCCCTCGAGCGTCGCGAGGCCGCCGATCGGCGTGCGGCACGAACCGTCGAGGACGGTGAGGAAGGCGCGCTCCGCAGCGAGCGTGACCGAGGTCGACGGGTGGTCGATGGCCGCAAGCCGGGCGCGGCTGGTCTCGTCGTCGGTGCGGGCCGCGATGGCGATCGTGCCCTGGGCGACCGCCGGCAGCCAGCCGGCGTGCTCGATCGCGCCGGCGGCGCGTGCAGCGAGGCCGAGACGGTTGAGGCCGGCCATGGCGAGGATCGTCGCGTCGGCGACGCCGTCCTCGAGCTTGCGGATGCGGGTGTCGACATTGCCGCGGAAGTCGACGACGCGGAGATCCGGCCGGAGGCGGAGCGCCATGGCCCGCCGGCGGAGCGACGACGTCCCGAGGACGGCACCGGGGGGCAGGTCCTCGAGGCGGGCGGCGCGCGGCGAAAGCAGGGCGTCGCGGGTGTCCTCGCGCGGCAGGGTGGCCGCGATCACGATGCCGTCGGGAAGGACCGTCGGCAGGTCTTTCGCCGAATGGACAGCGATGTCGATGCTGCCGCCGAGCAACGCCTCGTCGATCTCCCTGGTGAAGAGCCCCTTGCCGCCGACCTCGCTGAGCGGTCGGTCGGTGATCCGGTCGCCGCTGGTGCGGATGGCGACGATGGCGATGGCGGCCTCGGGAATCGACAGCGCCGCAGCGAGCCGGCGGCGGGTCTCATGGGCCTGGACGAGGGCGAGAGGGCTGCCGCGCGTGCCGATACGGATTTCGGTGGATTGCACGGCGTCGGTTCCGGGTGATAGGGGCATGGCCAGCGCGGCAGTCTATGAGGTTCGGCGCGCCCGGCCAACTGCACGCGCCGTCGCGCCCCGACCCGTCCGTCATCCACAACCCCGAGGGAGCGCACCGCCTGATGAAGCCGCACCGCCGGCGCCGGACACCAGACCGGAACTTCCGCCCATGAAGGTGCTCGGCATAGAGACGAGTTGCGACGAGACCGCCGCCGCCGTGGTCGTGCGCACGCCCGATGGTCGCGCGGAGGTCCTGTCCGACATCGTCCTCTCCCAGACCGACGCCCACGCCCTCTATGGCGGCGTCGTTCCGGAGATGGCCGCCCGCGCCCATGTCGAGGCGCTCGACGATGTGATCGCAGCCGCCATGCGCGAGGCCGGCATCGGCTTCGGCGACATCGACGCGGTCGCCGCGACCGCCGGGCCCGGGCTGATCGGCGGCGTGCTCGTAGGCCTGACCACGGCGAAGGCGATCGCGCTCGCCGCCGGCAAGCCGCTGGTCGCAGTCAACCACCTCGAGGGCCATGCGCTGACCGCCCGGCTGACGGACGGCCTCGCCTTCCCCTACCTGCTGCTTCTGGTCTCCGGCGGTCACACGCAGTTCGTGTCGGTCGAAGGCGTGGGTGCCTATCGCCGGCTGGGCACGACCATCGACGACGCGCTGGGGGAAGCCTTCGACAAAGCCGCGAAGCTGCTCGGCCTCGGCTATCCCGGCGGCCCGGCGGTCGAGGCGGCGGCCCGCCGTGGCGACGGCACGCGGTTCACCCTGCCCCGCCCGCTCATCGGCCGGCCGGAGCCGGACTTCTCGCTCTCCGGTCTCAAGACGGCCCTCCGGCTGGTGGCGGAAAAAGCGGCCCCCCTTTCGGCGCGCGATGTCGACGACCTCGCCGCCGCGTTCCAGGCCGCCGTCACCGATGTCGTCGCTGACCGCGCCGGGCGGGCGATGGCGCTGTTTTCGGGGCAGCATGCCGGAGTCGAGGACAGGGTGCTGGTGATCGCCGGGGGCGTGGCCGCCAACCAGGCGATCCGCGAGCGCCTCGTCACATCCGCGTCACGTGCCGGGTTCAGGCTCGTCGCTCCGCCGCTCCGGCTCTGTACCGACAACGCCGTGATGATCGCGTGGGCCGGCGCCGAGCGCCGCGCCCTCGGCCTCGGCGACGACATGACGGTCGCGGCCCGGCCGCGCTGGCCCCTCGACGACCTGGCGGCACCGATGATCGGCTCCGGGCAGAAAGGGGCGAAGGCATGAGATGCCGCAAGGTCACGCCGCCGGCGCGCGCCGGGCGTCTCGCCGCGGTGGCGATTGCGACGCTGGACGGGATGGCACGCGTCATGCTTGGTGTTGTCGCGGAGGATCAGACGACATGATCGCGACGGTCGGCGTTCTGGGTGGAGGGGCGTGGGGCACCGCGCTCGCCCTGGTGGCGGCGCGCGCGGGCCGCGGCGTGCGGCTCTGGGCGCGCGATCCGGCGACCGTGGCGGCAATCGACGGGGCCCACGAGAACCCCCTCCACCTGCCCGGGATCCGTCTCGACCACATCCCGGCGACGACGAACATCGCCGTCGCCCTGCGGGCCGATGCCATCATCCTCGCGGTTCCCGCGCAGGCGATCCGCGGGATCGCCGCGATCGCCGCCCCCTATCTCGGCCGCGGCGTGCCACTGGTGGTCGCCGCCAAGGGACTCGAGCGGACGACCGGCAAGCGGATGACCGAGGTGATCGCGGAAACCGTGCCGGACGCGGTGCCGGCAGTGCTGTCGGGCCCGAGCTTCGCCATGGACGTGGCGCAGGGCCTGCCGACTGCGGTTACGATCGCGGCCCACAACGAGGCCACGGCGCTGGCCCTCTGCCACGCCCTCGGCGGGACGACTTTCCGGCCCTATGCCGAGACCGACGTGACCGGCGTCGAGATCGGCGGCGCGGTCAAGAATGTGCTCGCCATCGCCGCCGGCATCGTCGCCGGCCGCGGCCTCGGGGCAAGCGCCCTCGCGGCCATGGTCGCCCGCGGTTTCGCCGAACTCCGCCGCCTCGGGGAGGCGCTGGGCGCCCGGCCCGAGACGCTGATGGGACTGTCCGGCCTCGGCGACCTGGTGCTGACGGCCTCCAGCCCGCAGTCCCGGAACTTCGCCTATGGCCGGCAGCTCGGCGAGGCGCCCGGGGACCTCTCCGCTCCCACCGCGACGGTGGAGGGCATCGAGACCGCCTTCGTGACCCGCGATCTCGCACGCCGCCTCCGCATCGAGATGCCGATCGTCGACGCGGTTGCAGCGGTGCTTGCCCGGAAGCTCTCCATCGACGCCGCGATCGAGAGCCTGATGACGCGGCCGATCAAGCGCGAGGCGGGGTAGGCACGCGACCCGGTCGCAGCCGGTCGCGGAAGGCGGCGCAGACCTACTCGGCCGCCTCGGCGAGTTGCTGCGGCGCGCCGGCCCGAAACGCCTCCTCGCGCTCGGTGGCGAGGGCCGTCGCCCGGATCGCGCTCTCCGCCTTGACCGGGCCGTAGCCCCGGATCTTCTCCGGATAGCCTGCGAGGGCGATGGCAGCGGCGTAGTTGTCGGGACGAAGATTGGCGGTGATCAGGGACACGGTCTCCTCGTAGTCGGCGAGGAGGCGGCGCTCGAGCTTGCGGTCGGCAGCATAGCGGAACGGGTCGAGGATGCCTCCGCGACGCCGCCGCATGCGGGCCAGGAGGCGGAACACGGGCAGCATCCACGGTCCGTAGCGGGACTTCACGGGCCGGCCGGTGGTGCGGTCGACGCGCGCGAGAAGCGGCGGCGCGAGATGGTACTCGACCTTGCCCCACGCGGCGAACTCGCGTCCGAGCTGACGCTCGAACGACCCGTCGGTGAAGAGGCGGGCGACTTCGTACTCGTCCTTGATCGCCATCAGCCGGAACAGGTTGACGGCGACGGCGCGCGTCAGGTCCTCGCGGCCGGGGGCGACCGCCTGCTCCGCCTCGCGCACCCTGAGGACGGCGGTGCTGTAGCGGCCGGCATAGGCCGCGTCCTGGTAGTCGAGGAGGAAGGAGGTCCGGCGCTCGATGACGGAGCCCGTCGTTGGCGCGCCCGGCGCGGGGCGGCCGGCCACCTCGTCGGAAATGCCCGTCACGACATCGGGCTCGATCGCGGCGCGGCGCCCCCAGGCGAAGGCGGCGAGGTTCATGGCGACGTCGGCGCCATTCAGCTCGATCGCCCGCTCGATCGAGGCGGCGGCGAGCGGAATCGCTTCGGACTGCCAGGCGAAGCCGAGCATGAACATGTTGGCGGCGATGGCATCGCCCAGCAGCGCGGTGGAGGTGGCCGTGGCCTCGATCGCCCGCATGTGACTGGCGCCGGCGCGCCCGCCGATCGCCGCCAGGAGCCGGCGCGTCGGCAGCGTCATGTCCGGATCGCGGGTGAACTCTCCCGGGTAGGTCTCGTGGGTATTGACGAAGACCCGCGTCCGGTTGGGGTTGATCGCGGCGAGCGACCGCGCCGTGCCGGCCACCACCATGTCGCAGGCGAGGATCGTGTCGGCGCCGGCGGCCGGGACGCGGATCGCCTTGATGCTCGCCGGCGTCGGCGCGATGCGGATGTGGCTCGTCACCGGGCCGCCCTTCTGGGCGAGGCCGGCCATGTCGATCACGCCGGCACCCTTGCCCTCGAGGTGTGCGGCCATGGCGATGATCGCACCGATGGTGACGACCCCCGTGCCGCCGACACCGGTGATCAGCATGGCAAAACCGTCGATGATGTCGGCCGGCGGCAGGTCGGGGAGCACGAAGTCGACCGCTGCCGCGCGTTCGTGGCGCTTCGCCCCGTGGACGGTGACGAGGCTCGGGCAGAAGCCCTTGAGACAGGTCATGTCGACGTTGCAGGAGGACTGGTCGACGGCGCGCTTGCGGCCGAACTCGGTCTCGACCGGGACCAGCGCCACGCAATTCGACTGCACGCCGCAATCGCCGCAGCCCTCGCAGGCAAGCTCGTTGATCACCACCCGGGCCGGGGCCTCGGCGAAGGTTCCCCGCTTCCGCCGGCGGCGCTTCTCGGCGGCGCAGGTCTGGTCGTAGATCAGGACCGAGAGCCCGCCGACGCCAGCCAGTTCCTTTTGGACCGCGTCGAGCTTCTCGCGGGGATGGACCTTGGTCCCCTCCGGCCAGACGGTGCCGGCGGGATAGCGCCCGGGGTCCTCGGCGACGATGACGATGCGCTTGGCGCCCTCGGCGGCGACCTGGCGGGCGATCTGGTCGACGGTCATCCCGCCGTCGACCTTCTGGCCGCCGGTCAACGCCACGGCATCGTTGCAGTAGATGCGGTAGGTGACGTTGACGCCGGCGATCGCCGCAGCGCGGATGGCGAGGCTGCCGGAATGGTTGTAGGTGCCGTCGCCGATGTTCTGGAAGACGTGGCCGCGGGTCGAGAACGGCGCCTCGCCCACCCAGTTGGCGCCCTCGGCGCCCATCTGGGTGTAGCCATCGGTCTGCCGGTCCATCCTGAGCACCATGTAGTGGCAGCCGATGCCGGCATAGGCCCGCGAGCCCTCGGGCACCACGGTCCCGCTGTTGTAGGGGCAGCCGGCGCAGAAATAGTAGCCACGGCTGGCGACGTCCTGGCCCGCGGCCAGCGCCTCCTCGGCGTGGCGGAGGGCGGCGACGCGGGACTCGAGGGGCCGGTGCGGCGCATAGGCCAGAACGCGCTCGCCGATGGCGATCGCCACCTTGTTCGAATCGAGCGCGCCCTTCGACGGGAACAGCCAGTTGCCGTCCTCGTCGCGCTTGCCCACGACTGCCGGCTGGTTGCGGTTGCCGTAGAGGATCTCCTTGACCTGGCCTTCGATCAGTCCGCGCTTCTCCTCGACAACGATGATCGTCTCGAGCCGCTCGGCGAAGTGGCGCACGACCTGGGGCTCGACCGGCCACGTGCAGGCGAGCTTGAGGAGCTTGATGCCGAAGTCGGCGGCGATGCGCTCGTCGATGCCGAGTTCATCGAGCGCCTGGACGACGTCGAGATAGCTCTTGCCGGCGGTGACGATGCCGAGCCGCGGCTGCCGCCCGCCCGAGAGCACCAGCCGGTCGGGCACGTTGACGCGGAGAAAGGCGAGAGCCGCCGGAATCTTGTACTCGTGGAGGCGCTCCTCCTGCTGCACCGGATGGTCGCCGGGACGGATGTTGAGCCCGCCCGGCGGCATGCGGAACGCCCCCGGGGTCACCGTCGCCGCGCGGTCGAGCGAGCCGTCGATGGTGGCGGTCGACTCGATCGTGTCCTTGACGCATTTCAGGCCGACCCAGACGCCGGCGAAACGCGACATCGCGAAGCCGATGAGGCCGTAGTCGATCACCTCCTGGACCCCGGCCGGCGACAGGATCGGGATCATCGCGTCGACAAAGGCGTATTCCGACTGGTGCGCCGTGGTCGAGGATTCGCAGGTGTGATCGTCCCCCATCAGGGCGACGACGCCGCCCCACGGCGCGGTGCCGGCGAGATTGGCGTGCTTGAGGGCGTCGCCCGAGCGGTCGACACCCGGACCCTTGCCGTACCAGAGGCCGAAGACCCCGTCATGACGGCCCTCGCCGCGCATCCCGGCCTGCTGGGTGCCCCAGAGCGCCGTGGCCGCAAGATCCTCGTTGACGGCGGGCTGGAACAGGATGTCGGCCGGCTGCAGGATCCCGGCCGCCCGTTCGAACTGCTGGTCGAGGCCGCCGAGCGGCGAGCCGCGATATCCGGTGACGTAACCGGCCGTGCGCTTGCCCATGCGGCGATCGCGGGCGCGCTGGGCAAGCGCCAGGCGCACGACCGCCTGCGTCCCCGTCAGGAGGATGCGGCTCTTCCCCAGATCATACTTGTCGCCGAGGGTTACCGCCTCGTGACGCATGGCATCACTGTCCCGCCCGCTGGCCCCTGTCCGCTGGTCCGGGCACTCTACAGCGAACCTCCGGTCAGGGTCGAATCCGGAAAGCCCGACCCGGGGCGCGCACGGGACTCCGCCGCGCCTTCTCAGCCGGTGGCGGACCTCGCGCGTGCGGTCGCCGCCAGTTCGACGAGCACGCGGCGGAGGTCACCTGCCGTCGCCAGGCGCTCCGGAAAGGCCAGCCGTCCGCGGAGCGCGCCGGCGCGGAGGTCGAGACCATCGACATCGGCGCCGGTCGCGAGCCAGTCGCCGTCGGGCAGGCCGAGAAGGACCGTCGCATAGAGGCGGAGCGCGTCCTGATGGTCCGCATTCATGTGCTCGACCGCCCCGGCCTCGGCAGCCGCGACCGGCGCCAAGGCGGGCGGGCCGGCGAGGACATCGGCGGGCGTCAGCGCCACGATCCGCCCGAAGCCGGCGACGAGATGGGCGCGCGCCATGTCGAGCCGGTAGAGGGCGAAGTCGGCGAACCCGGCAT
>JAEZEN010000297.1 GCA_023433185.1 Pseudomonadota bacterium
CGATCCTCGAGGCCCGCAACCTGGTGAAGCGCTACGGGCGCGTCACCGCGCTCGACCATGCCGACTTCGACCTCAAGGCCAACGAGATCCTCGCGGTCATCGGCGACAACGGCGCCGGCAAGTCGACCCTCATCAAGGTGCTCGCCGGTGCGGTGATCCCGGACACCGGCGAGGTGTTGATGGACGGCAAGCCCGTCCATTTCCGCTCGCCCCTCGAGGCCCGCCAGGCGGGCATCGAGACGGTGTACCAGAACCTCGCGCTGTCGCCGGCGCTGTCGATCGCCGACAACCTGTTCCTCGGGCGCGAGCGGCGGAAGAAGACCTGGTCGGGCCGCTGGCTCCGGTCGCTCGACCTGGCGGGCATGCGGCGCGACGCGCGGGAGTTCCTCAACTCGCTGGGCCTCCTCACCATCCAGAACATCAACCAGCCGGTCGAGACGCTCTCCGGCGGCCAGCGCCAGGGCGTGGCGGTGGTGCGCGCGACGGCCTTCGGCAGCCGCGTGGTGATCATGGACGAGCCGACGGCGGCGCTCGGCGTCAAGGAGTCGCGGAAGGTGCTCGAGCTGATGCTCGACGTGAAGAAGCGCGGTCTGCCGATCATCCTGATCAGCCACAACATGCCGCATGTCTTCGAGGTCGCCGACCGCATCCATATCCACCGCCTCGGGCGCCGTATCGCGGTCATCGACCCGAAGCGATTCTCGATGTCGGATGCGGTGGCGATCATGACCGGCGCCATGCCGCCGCCGCCGCCCGAGGACTGGGCAGCGTAGCGCCTATGGGTCCGGTCATGGGCGACGCACACGCTTCGCCGCGGTCTCCCGGATGCCCCTCGTCGGGCCGGTCATGGGAGACGCACCTTCCGGCGAATCCGCCCCTTCGGGCGGGGCTGTCTGCTTCGCGGTTCCAGAGTCGTCCCTCGGGACCGGGGGACGTCGGTGACGTGCGGGTCAGCCCGCCGGCGGCTTGGCCCCGCAGGTTGATGTCTTCCCCTTCTTGTTGGTGAAGGTCACCGTGACGGGATCGCCGGCGGTGATGCCGTAGAGGGCCTTGCCCTTCTTGATCTCGTAGTAATTGTCCTTCTCGGCCGTGATCTTGGCTTCCTTCCCCTTGATCATCACAGGGCCGCCGGCTGCGGCCTTGACCTCGGTCTTCTTGCCGCACGTGACCGAAAAGGCCGGCACGGCGGCCTGCGCCGCGCCGGAAGCGACCGCAAGCACGGCCGCAATCAGCACCACTTTCATCGGGAGACTCCGCAATGGAGGAAAACGGGATGGGAAAACGGGAATGCTCTTGCCGCGCCGGTCCCGGTCGTAGAGCGGAGCACCGGCGTGACACCTCCGCATGATGCCGACATGTGTTATGATTGTGGCCGAGCTCGGGGACCGGCCATGCGCCCGATCATTCCCTTCCTCGCCCCGGTCTGGTCGGGGCTGACCGAACCCGCCTATGCGGTCCTGCGGCTGGTGGCCGGCGGGTTCCTCGTGCCCCACGGCCTCTGGAAGCTGTTCGGCATCACCGGCAGCCAGGAGGAGATGCTCGCCTTCTTCTCCGCGATCGACCTCGAGCCGGCATGGACGATCATGATCGCCGTCGGCGTGGTGGAGGTGGTGGGCGGCGTCCTGATCGCCGTCGGCCTTCTCACCCGGCCGGCGGCGCTCGCCACGGCGGTCACGACGGCGACCGCCGCCCTCTACGTCCACCTGCCCTATGGGTTCTACGTCGATACCGGCGGCGTGGAGTTTGCCGCGCTGTGGGCGATCGTGCTGCTCTACATCGCCGTGCGGGGCGGCGGGGCGCTCTCTCTCGACCGCATCATCGGACGCGAATTCTGACGCCCGACGCGTCAGCTCGCCTTCTTCATGTAGCCCACATCGTCGGCGATCACCGGCCCGGGCTGGTTGAGACAGCGAAGGAAGTCCTCGCACCAGCGGTGCACGTTGTTCCGCCGGATGCATTCATACATCTCGCGCCAGCGTGCGATCCGTTCCTCGCGCGGCATGGCGACGCCCTGCGCGATCGCCGCGGCGGTCGCATCCAGATCATAGGGATTGACGATCAGCGCCGAGGTCAGTTCTCGCGCCGCGCCGGCGAAGCGGGAGAGCACCAGGACCCCCGGGTTCTGCGGATCCTGCGCCGCGACATACTCCTTGGCCACGAGGTTCATGCCGTCGCGGAGGGGGGTCACGAGCCCGATCTGTGCCATCCGGTAGAGGCCGGCGAGCGTCGAGTGCTTGATGGTGCGGTTGAGGTAGCGGATGGGCGTCCAGTCGATGTCGCTGTAGCCGCCGTTGATGCGGCCCGCGGTTTCCGCGATCTCGCGCTGCATCGTAGCGTATTCCGGCACCTCCGAGCGCGATTTCGGCGTGACCTGAAGGTAGACCACCTCGCCCCGCATTTCGGGCCGGGTCTTGAGGAAGCGCTCGTAGGCGAGCATCCGCTGGTCGATGCCCTTGGAGTAGTCGAGCCGGTCGACGCCGACGACAAGCGCCCGGTCGCCCAGGCTTTCCGCCATGCGGCGCGCCAGCGCGCTGTCCTCGGCCTTCTCGGCCGTCGCGGCGAAGGTGTCCGTATCGATCCCGATCGGGAAGGCGCCGACGCGGAAGGAGCGCTCGCCCATGGCGAAGGTCGCGGGGCCCAGCTGCCGGCACATGCCGGTGCGCCGCAGGCAGCTCACGAAATTCTCGACATCGTGGTCGATCTGGAAGCCGATCAGATCGTAGTCCGTGAACGCCTCGAGCAGGCGCTGATAGCAGGGAATCGCGAGGAAGACGTCCGGCGGGGGCCAGGGAATGTGGAGAAAGAACCCGATGCGGTTCTTGATGCCCCGGGCCCGCAACTCCGCTCCCAGCGGAATCAGGTGGTAGTCGTGGACCCAGATGACGTCGTCCGGCTCGAGCCGCTCGGCGAGCATCGAGGCGAACATCGCGTTGACGCGAAAGAAGCCCGACGTGTCGCGCCGGTCGAAGTCCACGAGGTCGAGCCGGTAGTGAAGGAGCGGCCAGAGCGCCCGGTTGGCGAAGCCCTGGTAGTATTCCTCCTGGTCCCGCTGGCTCAGGTCCAGCACCGAGAAGGTGATGTTGCCCTCGACCCGCGTCCGGACCTCCGGCGGCCCGTCGTCGTGCTCGGCCGTCTGGCCCGCCCCGCCCCCCCCCCGGCCGCCGGGCTCCTGGAGCGCCGCCCCCAGCGCCCCGGCC
>JAEZEN010000485.1 GCA_023433185.1 Pseudomonadota bacterium
GCGTACCGGTCGCCGGCATGCCGCGCGAGGTCCGCAACCGGGCGAAGGCGATCAACTTCGGCATCATCTACGGCATCTCGGCCTTCGGCCTCGCCAACCAGCTCACCATCCCGCGCGAGGAGGCCGGCGCCTACATCAAGAAATACTTCGAGCGCTTCCCCGGCATCCGCGACTACATGGAGGCGATGAAGGCGCACGTCCGCGAGCACGGCTTCGTGCGCACGCTGTTCGGTCGGAAGATCCACTTCCCCCAGGCCAAATCGGGCAACTTCGCCGAGCGCGCCTTCGTCGAGCGCGCCTCGATCAACGCCCCGATCCAGGGGACGGCGGCCGACATCATCCGCCGCGCCATGGTCCGCATGGAGCCGGCGCTCGCCGAGGCCCGCGTGCCGGCCCGGATGCTCCTCCAGGTCCATGACGAACTCGTCTTCGAGGTGCCCGAGGAGGACGCCGGGAAGGCGATCCCGGTGATCGCGGGGGTGATGGCGAAGGCGGCGGAGCCGGCGGTGCTTCTCTCCGTGCCGCTCCAGGTCGACGCCCACGCGGCCGCGAACTGGGTCGAGGCGCATTGATGCCGTCTTGGACGGGGAGGTACTGGACCATGCGGATACTCGCCTGCACGGCTGCCGCCGCCCTCGGCCTGCTGTCGTCGGCCGCCCTGGCCGCTGACGATTTCATCACGGGCGTCTACCTGACCTCCGAGGACCTGTGCGCCGAGGCGAAAGCCGACTCGCTGCAGAGCGTGATCGAGGCCGGCAACACGATCCTGACGGCGCGCGGCATCGAGAGCATCGAGTACAACTGCGAGTTCGTGACGGTCGCGAAGGCGACGCGCGCGCCGGCGTGGCTGGTCAATGCCGTGTGCCAGGAGCCCGGCTACCTGTTCCCCGACGTGCTGACGATCCTGGAGCTGAGCCCGACGCAGATCGACATCGTCTCGGTGACGCCGGTCGATCCGGAGATCGGCGGCGGCAACGGTGGTACCTACTATCTCTGCGAGGGGATCGCGCCGCCGTAGGCCTACTCGGCGGCTTCGCGGCTGCCGGGGTCGACGTGGCCGTTGCCTTCGTCGAGGGTCTTGAGGCCGGAGATGCGCGGCATCGAGACGATGTTGTAGCCCGAATCGACGAAGTGGATCTCGCCCGTCACGGCGGAGGCGAGATCCGAGACGAGATAGAGGGCGGTGTTGCCGATCTCGTCGAGCGTCACCGAGCGGCGCAACGGCGAATTCTTCTTCTGGTAGTTGAACATGATGCGCGCGTCCGCGACACCCGAGCCGGCGAGCGTCCGCACCGGACCGGCGGAGATCGCGTTCACCCGCACGTTCTGCTCGCCGAAATCGTAGGCGAGGTAGCGCACGCTCGCCTCGAGCGCGGCCTTGGCGACGCCCATCACGTTGTAGTTCGGCATGACGCGGTTGGAGCCGCCGAAGGTGAGCGTAAGCATCGCGCCGCCGTTCGGCATGAGCGCCGCGGCGCGCTTCGCCACCTCGGTGAACGAGAAGCACGAGATCAGCATCGTCTTCTTGAAGTTCGCCCGGGTGCTGTCGGCGTAGCGGCCCTTCAACTCGCCCTTGTCGGAGAAGGCGATGGCGTGGACGACGAAATCGAGGCTGCCCCAGCGCTCGGCGATCGCATCGAACACCGCGCCCACCGACGCCGGGTCGCCCTCGTCGGGCTCGAGCCCCACGTCGCAGGGGATGACGAAGTCCGAGCCGACCGACTCGGCGAGCGGGCGCACGCGCTTGTCCATCGCCGGGGGCTGGTAGGTGAAGGCAAGCTCGGCGCCGGCGGCGGCGAGACGGCGCGCGATGCCCCAGGCGATCGAGTGGTCGTTGGCGACGCCCATCACGAGGCCGCGCTTCCCCTCCATCAGGCCGGTTGTCATCTCGTCGTTCCCCCGCGTGCCGCTTGGTGGTTCGCTTCGTTCAGCCCGCGTAGCGCTGGAAGACGAGCGAGGCGTTGGTGCCGCCGAAGCCGAACGAATTCGACAGCACGGTGTTGAGTTCGACGTCGTCGACGCGCTCGCGCACGATCGGCACGTCCGCGAACGCCGGGTCCAGTTCGTCGATATTGGCCGACTTCGCGATGAATCCGTTCTGCATCATGAGGAGGCAGTAGATGGCCTCCTGCACGCCGGTCGCGCCGAGCGAATGCCCGGTCAGCGACTTGGTGGCCGAGATCGGCGGGCACCTGTCGCCGAAGACGTCGCGGATCGCCTCGATTTCCTTGAGATCGCCGACCTGGGTCGAGGTGGCGTGCGGGTTGATGTAGTCGACCGGCCCGTCGACATTCGCGAGCGCGATCCGCATGCAGCGCGCCGCGCCCTCCCCGGAGGGCGAAACCATGTCGTGGCCGTCGGAGGTGGCGCCGTAGCCGACCACTTCGCCATAGATGCGCGCGCCGCGGGCCTTGGCGTGCTGGAGTTCCTCGAGGGCAAGCACCCCAGCGCCGCCGGCGATGACGAAGCCGTCGCGCTCCTTGTCATAGGCCCGCGAGGCGACCTCGGGGCGGTCGTTGAACTTGACCGACATCGCCCCCATCCCGTCGAACAGCACGGAGAGGGTCCAGTCGAGATCCTCGCAGCCGCCGGCGAAGATCACGTCCTGCTTGCCGAGCTGGATGGTCTCGTAGGCATTGCCGATGCAATGGTTCGAGGTCGCGCAGGCCGAGGAGATCGAATAGTTCACGCCCTTGATCTTGAACCAGGTGGCGAGCGTCGCCGACGCGGTCGACGACATCGCCTTGGGTACCGCGAACGGCCCGACGCGCTTCGGCCCCTTGGTGCGGGTGGTGTCGGCGGCCTCGACGATCGTCCGGGTGGAGGGGCCGCCCGAGCCCATGATGATGCCGGTGCGCTCGTTCGAGACGTCGGCCTCCTCGAACCCGCCGTCACGGATCGCCTGATCCATGGCGACATGGTTCCAGGCGGTACCGCCGCCATGGAAGCGCATGGCGCGCCGGTCGACCATCGATTCGACATCGATGTCGGGCGCGCCGTGGACCTGGCACCGGAAGCCGAGCTCGGCATAGCGGTCCGCCCTGACGATCCCCGACCGCGCCTCGCGCAGCGAGGCGGTGACCTCCTGCGTATTGTTGCCGATCGACGACACGATTCCCATGCCCGTCACAACGACCCGCTTCATCTCCGCCTCTCGCATTTCGTCTCGTGTCCCGTCGACGGGCGCCGGAACGACCCCGGCGCAGCCGCTCAGCCGACGGCGGGCTGGGTCTCGCCCTTGAACAGGCCGACCTTGAGGTCGCTCGCCCGGTAGATGGTCTCGCCGTCGACCTTGAGCCAGCCGTCGCCGACGCCAAGCACGAGCTTGGACTTGAGAACCCGTTTCAGGTCAACGCCGTACTGCACGAGCTTCGCCTTGGGAAGCACCATGCCGGAGAACTTGACCTCGCCCACCGAAAGCGCCCGTCCCTTGCCGGGGAGCCCGAGCCAGCCAAGGAAGAAGCCGAGCATCTGCCACATGGCGTCGAGCCCGAGGCAGCCCGGCATCACCGGATCGCCCTTGAAGTGGCAGAGGAAGAACCAGAGGTCGGGCTTCACGTCCAGTTCGGCAAGAATCTGCCCCTTGCCGTGCGCCCCGCCGTCTTCGGATATCTGGGTGATGCGATCGAACATCAGCATCGGCGGCAGCGGCAATTGCGCATTGCCCTCGCCGAACAGTTCGCCGCGGGCGCAGGCCAGCAGATCCTCGTAGGCGAACCTCGACGCGCGTCGGCCCATGTCTCCGACGCTACCATCAGTGATTGTTGCGGCTTCTGTCACGACACACCATGCGCGGCTTCGCCGAACGATCCCGATTGCCGAACGGCCATGCCGATCCCCTCTAACACCTAAAGACTCGCGTCGCCACAATATCGGGGCGACGCTCCCCCGCCGCAACACCCCCGGCCGATATTGTGCGAAGGTGACAAAACAGCGCGGCACAGGAGCCTTGCGTATACTGTATTCACTGCCCCACAATGGGTGTTGCGTTGCGCGTTCCGCGTTGCGCCCCTATAGTGGTGCCGTTTTGCAACCCACGGCCTTGAACCGTGCGGACAGATGGAAACGACAATGGATGCGATCGTGACGACCTACCGCGCCGCCGAGCCGCAAGGCCGGCTTGAGATTCGCGCGATGCTGCGCGAGTCGGGGCTCCGGCCGACACGCCAGCGGATGGCGCTTGCCGGTATCCTCTATGCCAAGGGCAACCGGCACATCTCGGCCGAGGGGCTCCACGAGGAAGCCATGGCCGCCAAGGTCCCGGTGTCCCTGGCCACGGTCTACAACACCCTCCACCAGTTCACCGAAGTGGGCCTCCTCCGCGAGGTCGCGGTCGACGGCTCGAAGACATATTTCGACACCAACACCTCCGACCACCACCATTTCTTTGTCGAGGACGACAACCTGGTCATCGACATTCCCGAAGGCGGCATGGGGGTGGACAACCTGCCCGAGCCGCCCGCCGGCTACGAGATCAGCCGGGTCGACGTCGTGGTCCGGCTGCGCCGCATCCGGTAGCCTCCGGAAGAGGGGAAGGCCGGCGCCTTCTTGGGTCGGCCTCGTTCTGTGTCGGCCGCGCGGCGAGGTGCGCCGGCGAATCCGCCAATTGTCGCCTGAATCGCCGATTGGCCTTTTGATCGCCCGATTCCGCCTGATATGATCCGGCCGGGCCGGCGCGCCGTGTGCGCCGGCCGTAATTCAGCGAGCACCTGGAGCCGGAAAGCGAGACCATGCTCTCAGTCAGACGCATCGCCGTGATGGTCGCCGTGGCGACTGCCGTGATCCTTCCCTTCGCCGCAGCGCCGGCGGCCGTGAGCGCGGAGGTCATCGTCGTCCCCCCGGGCAACCGCTCGGAAAAGCAGCCCAAGGTGTACGCGGGCTCCCGCTTCCTCACGGCGATCCGCACCTCCGGCAGCTTCAACGACAAGTACAAGCGGGTCTACGCGGTCTTCGCCAACACCCCGCTGTTGAT
>JAEZEN010000526.1 GCA_023433185.1 Pseudomonadota bacterium
AGCAGCCACTTGGCGATCACCACCTTCTGCTGGTTGCCGCCCGACAGGGTGGCGACGGGATCGGCAACGCTGCCGACCTTGATCTGGAGCTTCTTCACCATGCCGTCGACGGCGTTCTGCTCCGCCGACCGGTCGATCACGGCGCGCGGCGACAGCCACCTCAGCGCGGTGATGCTGATGTTGTCGGCGATCGACATCGGCAGCATCAGGCCCTCGGTCTTGCGGTCCTCGGGGATGAGCGCCATGCCGAGATCGGGTCGCGTCGCGGCAACCGGGCTCCGCGGCACGCCGTCGCGGCCATGGATGCGGACCGTGCCGGTGACGTTTCGGAGCACGCCGAAGAGGGCGAGCAGGATCTCGCGCTGGCCCTGGCCGTCGAGGCCGCCGAGGCCGATGATCTCGCCCTTGCCGAGAGTGAAGGAGATGTCCGACAGGCGGTCGGTCCAGCCCAGCCGCGACACATCGAGCTCGACCGGCGGCGGCGCGCTGCGGACCGGCTTGGGCGGGTAGACGTTGGAGACGTCGCGGCCGATCATCATCTGGACGATCTCCTCGTCCGTCTGGGTGCCCTTCGCGAACGTGCTGATGTGCCGGCCGTTGCGGAACACCGAGATCGTGTCGGCGAGTTCCTCGATCTCGTGCATGCGGTGCGAGATGTAGAGGAGCGCGAGCCCGTCGTCGCGCAGCCGGTGAAGGATCGTGTAGACGCGCTCGACATCGGCGGCGGTCAGGGCCGAGGTGGCCTCGTCGAGAATCATGAGTTTCGGGTTGCGGCCGAGCGCCTTGGCGATCTCGACCATCTGGCGGCGCGACAGCGGCAGGTCGCCGACGCGGGCGCGCGGATTGACGTCCTCGCAGCCGACGCGGGCGAGCAGTTCCTCGGCGCGGCGGCGCTGGGCGCGGTGGTCGATGAGGCCGAACCGGGTCGGCGGACGGGTGATGCTGATGTTGTCGGCGACCGAGAGGTCGGGCATCACCGACAGTTCCTGGAATATGGTGACGATGCCCTCGGCGGCGGCCGCCTGCGGGGTGGAGAACGCCACGTTGCGGCCGGCGAAGGCGATGCTGCCCCGATCCGGCATGACCACGCCGGAGATGATCTTGATCAGCGTCGACTTGCCGGCGCCGTTCTCCCCGAGCACGGCATGAATCGACGCCGGTCGCGCCGCGAAGTCGACCTCGGCGAGGGCCGCGACGCCGCCATAGGACTTGGAGATGCCGCGCATCTCCAGGAGCGGCGCGGCGGACTCGTTGATCACGGCTTCCCTCCCCCGAGGAAGAAATGCCGCCGGCCACGGGCCGGCGGCCCACGGTCTTCTGCGGCGGCTACTGCTGGTCGTCGCCGGTCTGCGCCATGAGCTGCGGCGCGGTGAAGTTGATGCCGCAGGGCGGGAAGGCGTTGGCCGCGAAGAAGTCCGCGGTCAGGTCGGGGAAGTAGTCGACCCCGGCTTCCATGATCTCGTAGTTGGTGATCGGGTTGGGGATCTTGGTCAGCTGCGGGATCGGCTGGCCCTCGAGCGCCGCGATGGCGGCCTTCATGGCGATCGCCACCTGGGCCGGCGACTGGCCGTAGGAGAAGCCCTTGAGGCCCTCGTCGGCGAACTCCGCCATCTGGATGCGGAAGAGGTTCTCGCCCTCGCCGGCGATCGGCACGAAGGGGTGCCTGGCGTCGATCAGCGCCTGGACGGTGCCGTTGGTGCCACCCTGGGTGAAGATGCCGTCGAACTGGCCGTGCGCAGCGATGGCGTCGGCGGTGGCCTTCTGCGAATCGCCGGGCGCCCAGTTGCCGATCACCTCGACGATCTCGAACTCCATGCCGTCGCCCTCGACGACGCTGCGGAAGCCGTCATGACGCTCCTGGTCGGCGGAGAAGCCGGGCACGCCGCGGATCTCGAGCAGCTTGCCCTTGTTGCCGATGTGGTCGACCAGCCACTGGCCGCCCTGCTCGCCCATGATGATCTGGTCCTGGGCGACGCCGGCCATCTGATTGGTCTCGACCTGGTTGTCGAAGGCGATCAGGACCGTACCCTTCTGATTGGCGAGGCGGATGACGCGATCCCAGCCCTTCGGCGTGTTGGGATTGATGAGAACGGCATCGAAGCCCTGGTTGATGAAGTCCTCGACGGCGCCGAGCTGGGCAGCCATGTCGGTGCCCACCGACACGATCTTGAACTCCCTGAGGTGTTCGGCGACCTCGGGAAGTTCCGCATAGGCCTTGGCGGTCTGGATCATCTGAATCCGCCAGACATTGCCGACGAAGCCGTTGACCACGGCGATCCGGTACGGGCCCTCCTTGGCCGGCCACTGGAAATAGGTCGTGTCGTCGGCCCACGGAACGAAGCACTGCGGATCGGCCCCCGGCCCGGAGACCACCTCGGGCCCGGCGGCAAGCGCGGCGCCCGACATGAGGCCGACGGCAATGCCGGCAGCCAGAAGCTTTGTCTTCAAAGACATTCTCATTCCTCCCTTTGTCACCCAAATTCCGGCCGCCCCCGAGGGCCGGCCGCCTGAGCTGATTTTGGCGCGACACTAGCATGAGGCCGGAGAAAGCCAACCGGTTTCGCGCCGAGCGTTGATGGTTTCTGCTCAACGCTGACGGCAATCCGAGCAAGGCCCATCATTCTCCATCACTCCTACCCGGCGAAGCGCGGCTCGGGCACGCCGCCGATGCCGACATCGAGAGCGAAGAGCCCCCCGGCCAGCGGCTGGTCGCGGAGCTGTTCCGGCGTCAGGTCCCAGATCGCCGAAGTGACGTAGAGGGTGCGCAGGTCGGGGCCGCCGAACATGCAGCTCGTCGGCTTCTGGACCGGCAGCGCGACGATCCGGTCGAGCCGGCCGTCGGGGGCGTAGCGGGCAATCCGCCAGCCGTCCCACTGCGCGTTCCAGAGGTAGCCCTCGGTATCGATCGTCGAGCCGTCGGGACCGATGCCGGTGCCGCCGAGGTCGACGATGCGGCGCCGGTTCGCGATCGTCCCGGCTTCGGCATCGAAGTCGAAGCGGTCGATGACGCCGTCGAGGGTGTCGGCGAAGTAGAATTCGCGGTCGTCGAGGCTCCAGACGATCGAGTTGGAGATGCCGATGCCGTCGAGCACCCGGGTCACGCTGAGATCGGGGTCGACGCGGAAGAGGCTCGCCGCGTGATGCGTGAGCCGGTCGTCCATCGTGCCGGTCCAGAACCGCCCGCGCCGGTCGCACTTGCCCTCGTTGAAGCGGTTGGTCGGCACCGGGTCCGGG
>JAEZEN010000561.1 GCA_023433185.1 Pseudomonadota bacterium
CGAAGGTCGCATTGATCACCGGTCCCGGAACGGGCGTGGGCCGCGCCACGGCCCTCGCGCTCGCCCGCGCCGGCCATGCCGTCGTTCTCGCCGGCCGCCGGCCGGAGCCCATCGCGGCCGTCGCCAAGGAGGCCGAGGCGCTCGGCGCGAAGGCGCTCGCGGTGGCCGCCGACGTGAGCAAGCCGGACGGCGTCGCCAAGCTCTTCGACGCGATCAGGACGACCTTCGGGCGGCTCGACGTGCTCTTCAACAATGCCGGCACGACGGCGCCCGGCGTCCCCATGGAGGACATCACCTACGAGCAGTGGCAGGCAGTCGTCGATGCCAACCTGACCTCGGCGTTCCTCTGCACGCAGGAGGCGATCCGGATGTTCAAGGCGCAGGACCCGCAGGGCGGCCGGATCATCAACAACGGCTCGATCTCGGCGACGACGCCGCGCCCCAACTCGGCGCCCTACACCTCGACCAAGCACGCGATCACCGGGCTCACCAAGTCGACCGCCCTCGACGGCCGCAACTTCAACATCGCCTGCGGCCAGATCGACATCGGCAATGCCGCCACCCCGATGACGGCGAAGATGACCGAGGGCGTGCCCCAGGCCGACGGCCGCCTCGCGCCCGAACCGCGCATGGATCCCGATCACGTCGCCGATGCGGTCGTCTACATGGCGGGCCTGCCGCTCGAGGCCAATGTCCTCACCATGACGGTGATGGCGACCAGGATGCCCTTCGTCGGCCGCGGCTGACGCGGGACCGCCGGGTCGCGGGCACCATCGGCGCTCGTGACCCGCCTTGCCTGTCCGAACACACACGCCGCTTCATGGGTGCGGGAATGCCGGCTGGCCCGGACTTCGTTTGCGTCGGCGCGCAGAAGGCCGGCACGCAGTGGCTCTATGACCAGCTGGCCTGGCATCCCGCCTTCTGGATGCCGCCGGTCAAGGAGTTCCACTACCTCGACGGCGGCAGCTTCGCGCGGCACCGGCGCTCGGCCAACAGCCTCCGCCGGCGCGCCGCGCTGGGACTTCCGCTCGTCAACGCCGTCCGCGAGAGGCAGTCGCTGCGGGCACTGACGGCCCGGGATCTCGCCTTCCTCGAGCGCTACGCGGCGCTCCTCGCCGACGAGACGGTCGACCTCGACGGCTATGCACGCCTGTTCGCGGAGAAGGCAGGACAGATCTCGGGCGACATCACGCCGGGATACGCGCGGCTCGGGGAAGACGATGTCGCCCGCTTCGCGCGGCACTTTCCGGCGACGCGGGTGATCTACATCGCCCGCGATCCCGTAGAGCGGCTATGGTCCCACCTCATGATGACGGCGCGTCGCAACAAGTCGATCGGGCGCATCACGCGCGAGCGCACCCTCAAGTTCGCGCGGCGCCCGATGGTGCGGCTCCGCTGCACCAATACCGAGGTGGTGCGGCGATGGCGCACGCAGGTCGGGGCGGAGCGCTTCGGCCTCTTCGTCTTCGACGACATCCGCGATGACCCGGTCGCGGCGCGGCGCGGGATCCTCGCCTTCCTCGGCGCCGATCCCGAGGTCGCGAGCGGCCGGCTGCCGCCCGACTTCAACCGCAAGAGCGGCGAGCGCAAGCTCGCCATGCCGGATGACATCCGCGCTGCGCTGGTTGCGGAGTTCGCCACGGAACTCCGCGACTCGGCCGCCGAATTCGGCGGCGCGGCGGCCGGCTGGCTGGACCGCTACGGCCTCGCCGCCGGCTGAGCCACGTCCAGCCGACACCGATGGCCGGTAGCTGCTTCAGTGCAGGCGCAGTTCCGTCGTCACCGCGCGGTACTCTCCCGATCGGATCAGAAGCTTGTGCGCGACGGTGACCGAGCGGAGCGGCCCTTCGAGCTCGCGTTGCCAGAAATCGAGAAAGCGCCGGAGTTCCGGGAAGTCCGGAGCGAGGTCGTAGTCCTGCCAGACATAGGTCTGGAGCAGTGACGGATGGTCGGGCATCCCGTAGAGGATATTCGCCGTCGTCAGTCCGTAGGCGTCCCACTTCCGGTCGAGTTCGAGTCCTGGCATGGCCCTTTCTTCCCCTGCTGTGACGCGTCGATCCGTCGTCATGAAGACCTTCATGCAAACGGCGAGCCGACATCCAAGGTTCCGCGGGCCGGGCCCTGAAATCAAGCGGGAATTCTGGAAAAAGCGGTGCTGAATCAACAGATTGGCAGCACGGCGCGGCGAGTGCTGACAGCCCCGTCAGCCTGCTGCGCGACCACCCGCCGCCGCCAGCGCCTCCGGCGTGTCCACGTCGAGCGCGACCGACGAGCCGATCTCGACCTCGGTCACCGCATCGGGGTTCTGGCCGATGAGGTGGCGCCCCCCCGTGTCGCCCGAGACGGCGAGGAGGTCGGGGAAGAGCCGCCGCGACCACAGGACCGGATTGCCGCGCTTGCCGCCGAAGGTCGGAACCACGATCAGCGTACCGGCGGCCGGGTCGAAGGCCGCGATGAGCCGGTCGACCACCGCGGCATCCACCGCCGGCATGTCGGCGAGAAGGACGATCGCGCCGTCGACATCCTCGGGCAGCGCAGCGATGCCGCGGCGAAGCGAGGTCGAGAGACCCCCGGCGTAGTCGGGATTGTGCACGAAGGCGACGTCGGCGCCGGCAAGCGAGGCCCGCACCCGCGCGGGCTCGTGGCCGGTGACGACGACGACCGGATCGGCGGCGCTCGAGAGCGCGGCATCCGCGGCGATGCGGGCGAGCGGCCGACCGCCGACGGTGGCGGCGAGCTTGTTGGATCCGCCCATCCGCCGCCCCTGCCCGGCGGCGAGGCCGATCGCGGCGACGCGCGGCGCGCGTCCGGCCGCCTCCAGGGATTCGCCGCCCTCGCGCGGCTGCGGGCGGGAGACGATCTCCATGAGGAGGCCGCCGACGCCGAGGCCGGTGAGATCGTCCGGCATGACCGGAATACCGGCAAGCAGGCGTTGCAGCACCCAGTCGAAACCGTTCTCCCGCGGGCTCCGCGCGCAGCCCGGCGCGCCGACGACGGAGATGCCGCCGAGATCGCCGAGAACGAGGAGATTGCCGGGATCGACCGGCATGCCGAAGTGCACCAGCCGGCCACCGGCGGCGACGATGCCGGCGGGCACGACATCGCCCCCGTCGACGGTCGCCGAAGCGCCGAAGGCGACCAGCAGTTCGGCGCCCCACTCCTTCAGGCTGCGAAGGGCCGCAGCGACGGCGGCGGCGTCGTGGCCGACCCGCTCTTCGCCGAGGAGAACGGCGCCGGCCGGCGAGAGGCGCGCCTCGAGGAGCCGGCGGGTCTTGTCCATCACGCTCGGCTTCAGCGAGGGCAGCATGGTTGCCACCAGCCCGATGCGGAGCGGCCGGAACGGCGCGACGCGGATCGCGCCGGCCGCCACCGCCTCGGCCTCGGCAAGCGGCGCGCCGCCGACCGCGAAGGGGATCATCTTGACGGTGCCGACCATGCGGCCGGGCTCGACCACGGCGAAGGCCGGCAGGGTCGCCACGGTGATCGCCGGGTCGATGCGGTTGAGCCGGTCGATCCGCTCGCGATCGACGACCAGCACGCCCGCGGCCTCGGCATAGAGG
>JAEZEN010000592.1 GCA_023433185.1 Pseudomonadota bacterium
CGAAGGTCCGCTCAAGCGCCTCCTCGGCCGAGGCCCGGTAGCCGGCGTAGAAGTCCTCGTAGACCTTCACCACGCGCTTCGGCGTGTCGCGGAGCCCGTCGCGCTCCGGGTCGTCGCCGGCCCAGGCGATAAGCGTGCGGACGGCCTGTTCCGCCTCCTCGCGGCTCGGGCGGTCACCCGCCGGCTTCGCGGTCACGGCGCCAGCCGGCCTCTTGATCACGGCATCCATCGAAAAGGCACCCCGAAGGTCGATCTCGCGCCGTTATATAGCGATCCACCGGGCGATTGCGAAGCGCGCCGGGCCATCAATCCCTGCATGGCGGGAATGCCATTCCGGAATGGGCGGCTTCGCCGCAACGGCCTTGCCGGGGGAGCGGGTCCGTCGGGAGCACCGATTCGTTCCCGGGGCCGTCGCCTTCAACCCGCCCCGCCCGGCGTCGCCCCCTTCCGGAACGGCGTGTAGTCGGCGAGGACCTCCACATCGCGGGCGACCTGAGCGCGTTCGCGATCGAGATAGTCGGCCACGGCCCGCCGGAAGGAGGGATTGCCGATCCAGTGCGCCGAACGGGTCGTCACCGGCTCGTAGCCGCGGGCGAGTTTGTGCTCGCCCTGGGCGCCCGCCTCGACGCGCTTCATGCCGTGGGCGATGCCCCAGTCGATGGCCTGGTAGTAGCAGAGCTCGAAATGCAGGAAGGGGTGATCCTCGACCGCCCCCCAGTAGCGTCCATAGAGGGCGTCGCTGCCGATGAGGTTGAGGGCGCCGGCGATCGGCCGGCCGTCGCGCTTCGCCAGCACGAGAAGGACCCTGTCGGCCATGCGCTCGCCGAGGAGGGAGAAGAACCGGCGATTGAGGTAGGGTCGGCCCCATTTCCGTGCCCCGGTGTCCATGTAGAACGCGAAGAAGGCGTCCCAGGCATCCTCGGTGAGATCGGAGCCGGTGAGGCGGACGATGTCGATTCCACCTGCGACGGCCTCGCGGCGTTCGCGGCGGATCGCCTTGCGCTTCCGCGAGGCGAGGGCGTCGAGGAAGTCGTCGAAGTCGCGGTAGCCGGGGTTGAGGAAGTGGAACTGCTGGTCGGTACGCTGGAGGAAGCCGGCGGCGCCAAGGAGGGCCCATTCCGGTTCCGGCAGGAAGGTCGCGTGTGCGGAGGAGACACCATGACGGACGGCGAGGGTGGCGATGGCCTCGGCGAGGGTCTGGCGATGGCGCTCTGCGTCGGGGCCGGGCCGCACGAGGAGGCGGCGGCCGGTGACCGGCGTGAACGGCACCGAAACCTGGAGCTTCGGGTAGTACTGGCCGCCGGCCTGCTCGAAGGCATCGGCCCAGCCGCGGTCGAAGACATATTCCCCCATCGAATGCGACTTCAGATAGGCCGGGACGATCGCCGCGGGCCGGCCGTCGGGGCCGTCCAGGACGAGATGCTGGCCAAGCCAGCCGGTCTTCCGTGTCGCCGAGCCGGACTCCTCGAGCGACCACAGGAAGTCATGGGAGAGGAAGGGATTGTACTCGGTTTCCCAGCCGGCCGCGGTGCTGTCCGGCATGGCGCGGGGAAAGGGATTGGCGCAGGCGTCCCAGTCCTCGCGGGCGATGTCGCCGAGCGAGGCGATCACGCTGAGCGTCGCGATGCTGCTAGCGGTCAAGAAAGGGGTCCTGCGTGCGTGGCGGTCGAGGGTACCAGCCCTAGATAGGACAGAAAGTCGCGTTTTGTGCAGAGCGGGATGTGTGAACGAGACGATATCCCATGGCCACGGACGCGCGCTATGTCCGGGCGCCACAGCCAGGAACGGGAAACCCTGCCAATGACCCTCCGCACCTCGATTGCCATGATCGCCGCGTCGGCCGCCCTCGCGGGTCCCGCGCTTGCGGCGGAGCCCCTCGTCACCGGCCTGGCGGTCTACGACATCGCCCTCGGCGCGGGCAAGGACGGCGGGATAGGCGGCATATCCGGCACGATGTCGGCCAAGCTCGAGCGCAATTGCGATGCCTACGAGACGGAGGCCTCGCTCGACGCCGACATCTCGGGGCCGGATGGCTCCACCATGCCGCTCTCGGTCATCTCGAGCCATCGCGAGACGGCCGACAGCCTCGACTTCGACATCGCGACGAGCCTCGCCGACATGGTGGTCGATGCGGCCAGCGGCGAAGCGACCCGGGGTTCCGGCGGGGTCTCCGTGGCGATCGAGGCACCGATGAAGGAGACCGTGACGCTCGCCGGCGACGTGCTCTTCCCGGTGGCGATGCTCGAGGCGGCGATCGCGGCAGCCAAGGCGGGCGAGTCGTTCCGCGAGTTCCGCACCTTCGACGGCACCGGCAAGGGGCAGGAGGTGTGGACGGTATCGGTGCTGATCACCCCGGCCGGCAAGGCGGCGGAAGAGGACGAGGCGCTGTTCGCGGCCGGTCTCGGCTTCGGGGATCTCGAACGCTGGCGGATGTCCCTCAGTTACTTCCCGCCTGGCGCCGGCGGCGAGCAGACTCCGGCCTTCTCGACCAGCATGGTCGTCTACGAGAACGGCTTCGCCCAGGCCGCGGTCTACGATCTCGGCCCGTTCGCCATGCGCCTCACGCTCACCGAGTTCCAGCCGATTCCGCCGAAGCCGTGCCCGTAGCCGCAGGGTCGAAGCCCTCGAATATGATCTGGTCGGCGTAGCGGGCTGCAGTGGCCCGGTCGGCGGCGGTGCGGACGGTCCAGGCGAGGAGCGGCACGCCCTCGCCATGGACGCGGAGCGGGGCATCCGAAGGCAGGTCGCCGACGCAGAAGGCCAGGAAATCGGGCTCCAGCTCCGGAACCGCAGCGAGATGGCGGAGCGCAAGGCGCCGGAGCGGCGGGATGAAGTCCCACTCCGGGTCGGTATATCCGTCGGCGACGAGCCCGCGGGGTACGCCGGGGAGGAGGGTGCGAAGCATCCGGACCGAATCCGGGTCGAAGGACATCACGGCGAGCGGCCCCCGGTAGGCGGCGAGCAGCGGCGCAGCGGCCGCCTCGAGTCGCCGATCCCGGTCGAAACGGCTCTTGAACTCGGTAAAGAGCGGCACGCGGCCGGCGATCAGCGCGAGGAGTTCGTCGAGTGTCGGAATGGTCGCCTCGGTGTCACGGAGGCGAAGGGTGCGGATCTCGTCCAGCGTGCATGCGCCGACCGGTCCGGTCGCCGTGGTCAGGCGGTCGAGCGTGTCGTCATGGAAGACGATCGGCACCCCGTCGCGGGTGAGTTGCAGGTCGCACTCGATGGCGAAGCCGCGAGCGATCGCGGCCTCTGAGGCGGGGAGGGTGTTCTCGATCCGGCCCCGTTCCCGGTCATGGAAGCCGCGATGCGCGACCGGCCGTTCCGTGAGCCAGGGCGGGGCGGGCATGCGCGGCCTCAGGCGATCTCGGCGACGGCCTCGACCTCGACGGCGACGCCGAGCGGGAGGGAGCCCATGCCGATGGCCGAGCGGGCGTGCTTTCCCTTGGCATCGCCGAGCACCTCGGTGATGAAGTCGGACGCGCCGTTGATGACCTTGTGGGCGTCCTGGAAATCGGGAACGCCGTTGACGAAGCCGACGACCTTCACCATCCGCTGGATGCGGTCGAGGTCGCCGACCGCGGCCTGGGCGACGCCGAGCACGTTGATCGCGCAGATCCGCGCTGCCTGCTGGCCCTCCTCGATCGAGAACTCGCGGCCGAGCTTGCCCACGAACTTGACGCCGTCCGCCGTCATCGGCACCTGGCCGGAAATGAAGATCAGGTTGCCCGTGATCACGTAGGGGACATAGTTGGCGGCAGGTGCGCCCGGCGCGGGAAGCGTCACGCCGAGCGCCTTCAGTCTCGCCTCGATTTCACCGGCCATGTCGTGTTTCTCCCTCAGCTAGCCAAGGCCGGGTGTGTGGCCCAAAATCGGGGGGGCCGCAAGGGCGGGCCGTGCCGCGTTTCCGCCATGGTCGGGGCGCGGGGTGCGACGGTGAAGCGGTTAGGGGAGCAGGAAGGCACGTGCGGGTCTCGATCGTTCTCATGGGTCTTGGCGCGGGGCTGGTCCCCGTTTCGGCGATCGCGGGGGCGCCGCCGCTCGCCTCGCATCGCGCGGTCTACGACATCTCGCTCCTCAACATCGAAGAGGGCACCGACGTCACCGGCGTGACCGGCCGGCTGGTGCTCGAATTCACCGGCTCCGAGTGCGCCGGCTACACCTCGCGGCTCCGCTTCGTCACCGAGATGGAGGACGTCGACGGCGTGCTGCAGGTGACGGACTCCCGCTCTGAAACGTACGAGTCCGCCGACGGAAAGCGCCTCGACTTCGCCAACCAGACTTATGCGGGCGCGATGCTCGCCGAGGAGTCCGAGGGCGAGGCCAACCGGCGTGGCGGCGACATCGCCGTGTCGCTCGTGCGGCCCGACGAGAAGCGCTTCGCCCTCAGGGACACGGTCGTCTTCCCGACCCAGCAGATGGAGCGGATCATCGCCGCCGCGCGCGCCGGCGAGTCCTTCGTCTCGTTCGAGGTCTATGACGGGTCGGAAAACGGCGAGACGGTCTTCGACACCGCCGGGGTGATCGGCAAAGTGTCGAGCGCCGCCGACGACGCCGCGGCCGAGCCGGCCGTGGCCGAGGCCGGCATCGCCGGGCTCCGCCACTGGCCGGTGACGATCAGCTATTTCGATCAGCGCGGCACGGGCGAGGAGACGCCGTTCTACACCCTGTCCTTCGTCGTCTACGAGAACGGCATCGGGCGCACCATGCGGATCGACTACGGCGAATTCTCGCTGTCGGGCAAGCTGACCGGGCTCGAGCTCCTGCCCCCCGCACCGTGCGGCGCCGGGACGGAAGGGGCCGCGGGCGCTCACTGATTGCGGGTCGGCCGCCGCGGCGCGAGATCGAAGACAAGCCCGGTTTCCACGGCGGCATTGCCGAACCTGCCGCGGATCGTGTCCATCGCCGCCTCGGCGGCGGCCCGCTTGCCGGCCTGACGGTCGACGAGGTCGGCCGGGTCGGCGCGGGCGGGATCCTCGAAGTCCGAAACGCCGATGCCGATGAGCCGGTAGCGCGTGCCGTCGGCCTCCCGCGCGAGCAGTGCCCGCCCCTCGGCAAAGATGCGGTCGGCGAGGCGGGTCGGGTCGGCCAGCTGGCGGCTGCGGGTCCTCGTGCGGAAGTCGCTCGTCTTGAGCTTGAGGGTGACCGTCCGGCCGGCGAGGCCATCGCGCTTGAGGCGGCGCGACACCTTTTCGGCGAGATTGCGCAGAATCGCGGCGAGCCGCCGGGCGTCGGCGATGTCGTCCTCGAAGGTGGTCTCGGCGCTGACGCTCTTCGCGCCGCCGCGCGGATCGACCTTGCGGCCGTCCTCGGCGCGCGACAGGCGGGCTAGGCGCAGCCCCATCGACCCGTAACGCCGGACAAGATCGGCCTCGGGCAGGCGCTGGAGGGCGCCGACGGTGCGGATGCCGTCGGCGGCAAGCCGCGCCTGCATCGCCTTGCCGACGCCCCAGATGATGCCGACAGGCTTCTCGGCGAGAAATGCCACGGCCTCGTCGCGTCCGATCACCGCGAAGCCGCGCGGCTTGCGCAGGTCCGAGGCGATCTTGGCGAGGAACTTGTTGAACGAGAGGCCGATCGAGACGGTGATGCCGATCTCGGCCTCGATGCGACGGGCGAGGCGGGCGAGCGAGACGGCCGGGCTCGCGCGGTGGAGCCGCTCGGTGCCGGAGAGGTCCATGAACGCCTCGTCGATGGAGAGCGGCTCGACCTGCGGCGTCAGCTCCAGCATGAGGGCGCGCACCTCGCGGCCGACCCGCGCGTATTTCTCCATGTCGGGCGGGATGACCACGGCCTCGGGGAAGGCCTTGAGCGCCTTGAACATGGGCATGGCGGAGTGGACGCCGCTGATCCGGGCGATGTAGCAGGCGGTCGAGACGACGCCACGCCGGCCGCCGCCGATGATCACCGGCCGGTCGGCGAGGGTGGGGTCGTCGCGCTTCTCGATCGCTGCGTAGAAGGCGTCGCAGTCGAGATGGGCGATGGCCAGCCGGTCGAGTTCGGGGTGGGCGGCGAGGCGGGGACTGCCGCAGTGGCGGCAGCGGACGGCCGCGACGGGGCTCCGCCGCAGGCAGTCGAGGCAAAGCGC
>JAEZEN010000619.1 GCA_023433185.1 Pseudomonadota bacterium
TGTTCGGCGCGGGCGCCGCCGCGCGGGTGGGGGCCGTGGCCGACGACCTCGCCACGGAGGCCAACGTCACGGCGATCTTCTTCCGCGACGGTGCGCCGCTCAAGGCCGGCGACCGGCTCGTCCAGACCGACCTCGCGGCGACGCTGTCGATGATCTCGGCCGAGGGCCCCGGGGCATTCTACGGCGGGCCGATCGCCGAGAAGGTGGTGGCGGCGAGCACGGCGGGCGGCGGCATCCTGCGCCTCTCGGATTTCGCCGACTATACCGTCCGCGAGACCGAGCCGATCCGCTGCGGCTATCGCGGCTACGAGATCATCTCCGCGCCGCCGCCGAGCTCCGGGGGGACGACGATCTGCCAGATCCTCAACATCGTCGAGGGCTGGCCGATCGGCGACATGGGCTTCGCCTCTTCGCAGAGCGTTCACCTCCTCGCCGAGGCGATGCGCCATGCCTTCGTCGACCGCAACTTCCTCCTCGGCGACCCCGATTTCGTCTCCAACCCCGTCGAGCATCTGGTCTCGGACGACTATGCGGCGGCGATCCGCGCGGCGATCGACCCCGGCCGCGCGAGCCGTTCGGAGGACGTGCAGCCCGGCGTGGCGCCGCACGAGAGCACCGAGACGACGCACTATTCGGTGGTCGACAAGGACGGCAACGCCGTCTCTGTGACCTACACCATCAACGGCTGGTTCGGCGCCAAGGTGATCGCGGGCGATACCGGTTTCTTCCTCAACAACGAGATGGACGATTTCGCCGTCCGGCCCGGGGCCGCCAACATGTTCGGCCTCGTGCAGGGCGAGAAGAACGCCATCGCCCCGGGCAAGCGTCCCCTGTCGTCGATGAGCCCGACCATCGTCACCCGCGATGGCGAGCTGTTCATGGTGACCGGCAGCCCGGGCGGACCGCGCATCATCACCACGACGCTGGCGACGATCATGAATGTCGTCGATTTCGGGATGAACGCGAAGGAGGCGGCCAACGCGCCGCGCATCCATCACCAGTGGCTGCCCGACCAGATCTTCGTCGAGCCGCGGGCGCTGTCGGCCGACACCCGCGAGCGCCTCGAGGCGATGGGGCACACGCTTGCCGATGCCGAGAACCCCTGGGGCGCGGCGGCGGTCATCGTCGTGGTGCCGGACGAGAGCCAGGCGGACGGCTTCGCGGCGGAAGGAGCGAGCGACGACCGCCGGACGGCGGGGGCGGCGGTCGGCGAATAGGGCGGGCAGCCCGCAGAGGCGGGTGCCCTAAGCTCCGCCGTCCACGGCGAGAGGCGTCGTGAAGGTCAGGCCGCCGGGATCGAACGCGATGACCGCGCCCTCGTCGCCGACCGGCGGGAGACTCTTGCGGATGAGCGACGAGCCGAAGCCCTGGCGGGTGGGGGCCTCGACGCGCGGGCCGCCGCGTTCGCGCCACGCGAACCTGGCGACCGCGCCGGCATCGTCCAGCGTCCAGGAAATGTCGATACGGCCCGTGTCGTTCGACAGGGCGCCGTACTTGACGGCGTTGGTGCCGAGCTCGTGGAGGACGAGGGTGAGACCGAGCGCGGTCTTGGCATCGAGGCGGACATTCGGGCCGTCGACGAGGATGCGCGCCGGCAGGTCGCCATGGAGCGCCATGGCGCTCCGCACCAGGGCGCCGAGGTCGCTCGGGGCCGGGCTGCCGCTGACCAGTGCGGTCTGTGTCGCCCCGATCGCCATCAGGCGCTGGCGGATGGCCTCCGCGGCGGAGTCGATATCCTTCGCCCGGCGCAGCGTCTGGCTGACGATCGCCTGGACGATGGCGAGCAGGTTCTTGACGCGGTGTGCGCTTTCCTGGGCCACCGTCTCGAGCCGCGCCTCGAACTGCTTGCGGGGGGTGACGTCGTGGACGGCCCCGACGACCCGGCTCGGGTTGCCGTCGGGGTCGCGGAGCACCGTGCCCTGGCGGCCGACCCAGCGATAGCCGCCGTCCGGCATGGCGATCCGGTACTCGGCGTATTTCAGGCTCTCGTCCAGCGAAAGCTCCGATTCCGTGGCGATCAAGTGGCGGTCTTCGGGATGGACGCGTTCCCGGAAGACGCTGACCGGAATCGCGCTCAGCGCCTCGTCGAAGCCGTAGAGCTGCTTGAAGGTGCGCGAGGCGGTGAGGATGCCGCTGGCGAGGTCCCACTCGAAGGTGCCGAAGCCGCCTGCATCCTGGGCGAGGCGGAGGACCTCGGTCTGCCGGAACAGGTCCTGCTGCGCCTTCTTCTGCTCGGTGATGTCGTGGCCCTGGACGAAGACGCCGGTCACCCGGCCCGCCGCATCGCGGAAGGGCTGGTAGACGAAGTCGAGGAAATGGTCCTCGGGCTGGCCGTCGGGACCGCTGGCGAGGCGGACGAGCGTGCTGCGGCCGACGAACGGCTCGCCGGTCTCGACGACCCGGTCGAGGAGCCGGACGAAGCCCTGCCCGACGACCTCGGGCAGCGCTTCCGCGACCGGCCTGCCCACGAGGTCGTCGCGGCCGACGAGCGCACAATAGGCGGCATTGGCAAGCTCAAATACATGGTCCGGGCCGGACAGCACCGCGATGAAGCCCGGCGCCTGCTGGAAGAGGGAGCGGATCAGTCCGACTTCCGAGGCGAGCAATTCGTTGGTCGCCTGGACCTCGGCGGCGCGGCGGAAGACTTCGGCCTCGTTCGTGCTCGAACGCGGCGAGCGGCCGCGAAGCGTCTGCAGTTCCGTCACGTCCGTGGTGTGCTGCAGGATGTAGCGGAAGACACCTTGGGAATCGAAGACCGGGGTGTGGGTCGCGCTCCAGTAGCGCATCGCCGGCGGCTGGCCGGGCGGCGCGGTGTCGTAGGGGATGAGGGCGAGGTGGTCGCTCTTCTGCGTCGCGACGACGCGGTCGAGGGACGCCTTGAGCATCTGGTAACTCGGCGTCGCGGGATCGCTCGGGAAGGCGTCGAACACGTAGCGCCCGACGATCTCCTCGCGGCTCGCGCGCCCCACGGTCGCAAGGTAGGCGTCGTTGCACCCGACGATGACGAAGTCGGGGTCGAACAGCACATAGGCGTTCGGCGACACGTTGAAAAGCGCATCGATGTCCAGCGCCGAAATCTGCGTATTCCGGAACAGGTGAGACCTCTATCCTTGATGCCCCCCGGCAGATCGGAGCGATATTCCATCGTCCGCCGCAAGTCCACTGGGGTTGAGCCCCACGCCGCCCCCGGGCGCCCGCGTCCGGCTTGTCCGCCGCGATCGGCCATGTCAGGATCGCAGGGTGCGGGCGTTGGGTCTGGACAGGGTCTCGGGTCCAGGGGGAGTCAAGTGTCTCTGAGAAAGCTGGCGGAGGCCGCGGGCATTTCCCGCGAGCCGGGCGGAACCACGGCTGCGTCCCACCGCTCGGCGCTCGTCTTCGTGCTCAACCGGCGATTTCTGCCGGGACTGAAGGTTCTCGCCTATACCCTGATCGAGCAGGGCACGCTTCTCGACCTGCCGGTTCTCGTCCTCTCCGACGATCATGATCTCGCCGACGATCCGTTCGTGCGCGCCTTCGCCGACCGGTTCATCGCCATCACGCCAGCCGACATCGCGCAGTTCGCCGACATTCCGGCAGGCGGCATCCACGCATCGGTCGCCCTCGACGGGATACCGGCCTACACGTTTCTCAAGTGGCTCGTCTTCGACGATTTCGGCTTCGACCAGCTCATCTGGATCGATGCCGACATCATGTGCCTGGCGCCCGTCGACCATCTCGTCGAGCTCACGACGGCCCCGCTCCATGGCGGAACCGTCGCCGAACCCGGGCTGCTGATCGACCCGGAGACGAAGGTCGCCCTCCCGCCCGATGTCATCGACCGCAACGTCCTCGCATACAGCTATGCCGAGCAGCGAGACCGCTTCAGCCTGAATTCCGGCGTGATGGTGATCAACCGGCCGCTCTTGAACAAAGCGTTTCGCGACGAGCTCATCGCCCATGCGAAGTCCGATTCGTTCGTCAACGAGCAGACGGTGATCCGCAGGGTCCTGTACCGGCGTGGGAAGGAAAGCCTCGGCTGGCTGCGCCCCTGGGACAACTACAAGCACGGGCTCATTGCGCGCGCATCGCCGAAGGTAAGGGAGCGGCTGCTCGCGGACGTGCGGCTGATGCACTTCGTGGGCGCCGGATCCAACCCGTGGGAAAGACCTGGCGACCGCCGCGTCCCTTACGTGATGTGGTGGGCGGCCTACCAGCGCGCCAAGGACGCCAGCCCGCTCTTCCGTGAGGCCGGCCTCGCCGAGCCCCCGGCCCCCGCGCCCCCGGCAGCCTCGCCGGCGGCGGCCGACTCCCGCGGCATGCGGCGGGCGCCTCGCGGGCGGCGGCGG
>JAEZEN010000133.1 GCA_023433185.1 Pseudomonadota bacterium
ATCTTGAGCGCGCCGCCGAGGCGCGTCGCGACGCCGAAGCCACTCCCCTCCAGAACGTCCGCGAGCGCTGCCTGCGCGCCGCCGAGGCCTGGGAGCAGATGGCCGCCCGCGTCGAGCGGACCGGCCGCATGCGCGCCGAGACCGAGGCCCGCAAGGCCGCTTTGGCCGAGCTGCAGGCCAGCGAGTAAGTCCTCCGCTCCCCGCCGCCGGCGAGGGAGATCAGACATGAAGCCTGACGCCGGGTCCCGGGTCGCGGCCCCGATCCGTGTGCGCATCGCGATGCTTCAAATCCCGACCGGCATCGTCTAGGGCCTCCGCTTTCCTGACGACAGTGGAAGACAAAGTGACGCTCTACGCCCGCTTCGCCGCGCATCTCGACGCCCTGCTCGACGCCCTCGAGGCGGAGGGCGCGATTCCGGCCGGGCTGAAGCGAACTGCGGTGGCCGTCGAGCCGCCGCGCGATCCTTCCCATGGCGATCTCGCCACCAATGCGGCGATGGTGCTGGCAAAGCCCGCGGCCACCAATCCCCGCGCGCTGGCGGAGCTGATCGCGCCGCGCCTCGCCGCGCTCGCGGAGGTGTCGGGCGCGGAGGTCGCCGGCCCGGGCTTCATCAACATCCGCCTCGACCGCGCGGTCTGGGAGGCCGAGTTGCGCGAGATGCTCGCCGCCGGCGACGATTATGGCCGCTCGACGATGGGCGTGGGCCAGACCGTCAACGTCGAATATGTCTCCGCCAACCCGACCGGGCCGATGCACATGGGCCATTGCCGGGGCGCGGTGGTCGGCGACGCGCTCGCCTCGCTGCTGGAATATTCCGGCCACAAGGTGATCCGCGAATATTATGTCAACGACGCCGGCGGCCAGGTCGACGTGCTCGCCCGCTCGGCGCACCTTCGCTACCAGGAGGCGCTCGGGCGCGACGTCGGCGAGATCCCCGAGGGACTTTATCCGGGCGACTATCTGATCCCCGTCGGCGAGGCGCTCGCCGCCGAGCATGGCGACCGCTATGCCGACGCGCCGGAGAGCGAGTGGCTGGAACTGTTCCGCCGCAGGTCGGTCGAGATGATGATCGAGCTGATCAAGGCCGATCTCGCCTTGCTCGGCATCCATCACGATCTGTTCGCCTCGGAGGCTGCCGTCCAGGCGAGCGGGGCGGTGGACCGGGCGCTGGCGACGCTGGAGCAGAAAGGCCTCGTCTATCGCGGTGCACTCGAGCGGCCGAAGAGCCTCGACGAGCATGGCGAATGGGAGCCGGTCGAGCTGACCCTGTTCCGCTCGACCCAGTTCGGCGACGACCAGGATCGGCCGATGAAGAAGTCGGACGGCAGCTGGACCTATTTCGGCGCCGACGCCGCCTATCACCTGCAGAAGGCGGAGAAAGCCGACCAGCTGATCAACATCTGGGGCGCCGACCATGCGGGCACGGTGAAACGCATCCAGGCGGCGGTCTCGGCGCTCACCGACGGCCGCGTCGACCTCGACGTGAAGCTGGTCAACATGGTCCGCCTGTTCCGGGCCGGCGAGCCGGTGAAGATGTCGAAGCGGGCCGGCAATTTCGTGACCCTGGCCGACGTCGTCCGCGAGGTCGGCAAGGATGTCGTCCGCTTCATGATGCTGACCCGCCGCGCCGACGCGCCGCTCGACTTCGACTTTGCGAAGGTGGTCGAGCTGTCGAAGGACAATCCGGTCTTCTACGTCCAGTACGCCCACGCCCGGATCAGCTCGCTGGGCAAGCGAGCCGCCGAGGAAGGGATCGACCTGTCTGGCGAGGCCGACCTCTCGCTGCTGGACGAGGAGGAGCTGGCGCTGGTCAGGCTCGCCGCCACCTTCCCGCGCCAGGTCGAGGGCGCCGCGACGGCGCACGAGCCACACCGGATTGCCTTCTATCTCAGCGACCTTGCCGCCGCGTTCCATGCCTGGTGGAACCGCGGTAACGACGACCCGTCGAAGCGTTTCCTCCTGGCACAGAATCCCGAATTGACACGCGCGCGTATGGCTTTGGCACACGCAATCGGGCAGATTGTCCGCAATGGCCTCGGCATCATGGGGGTGACCGCGGCCACGGAGATGTGACGATGCCGCGACGGCGTGCCGACGAAGGCGATGCAATGAGCGACAACCGCGCCGATCCCGATGCGGAGGAGATCGTGCTGGCCGACGAGGACCGGCTGCCCTGGCTGGAGGCGGTCGAGGAGGAAGACGCCGGCGGCGACGGTCCGTCCATCGCCAAGCTGCTCGTCGCGCTCGTCATCGGCCTGGTGGCGATCGGCGTGATCGTCGGCGGCCTCTACTGGCTCGGCAACCGCAGTTCCGGCGGCGACGGCAATGACATCATCACCGCCGAGAAAGGCGACTACAAGCAGCGGCCCGAAAATCCCGGCGGCATGAACATCTCGGCCGAGGGCAACACGATGTTCGCGGCCAGCGAGGGCGACACGCCGCGCGGCAACCTCAACCTCAACGGCGTCGCCGAGGCGCCCGCCGCGCCCGCGCCGAAGGCCCAGCAGCCCGCCCGCACGGCGCCCCAGGCCCAGGC
>JAEZEN010000197.1 GCA_023433185.1 Pseudomonadota bacterium
GTCGACGGCGTGGTCAAGAACATCACCGACTACGGTGCGTTCGTCGACCTCGGCGGCATCGACGGCCTGCTCCACGTCACCGACATCGCGTGGCGCCGCGTCAACCACCCCTCCGAAGTGCTGCAGATCGGCGAGACCATCAAGGTCCAGATCATCCGCATCAACCACGAGAGCCACCGCATCAGCCTGGGCATGAAGCAGCTCCTCGCCGATCCCTGGGAAGGGATCGAGGCGAAGTATCCGGTGGGCGCCAAGTACACCGGCCGCGTCACCAACATCACCGACTACGGCGCGTTCGTCGAGCTGGAGCCGGGCATCGAGGGACTGATCCACGTCTCCGAGATGAGCTGGACCAAGAAGAACGTCCATCCGGGCAAGATCGTCTCCACCTCGCAGGAAGTGGAAGTGATGGTGCTCGAGGTCGATCCCGAGAAGCGCCGCATCTCGCTCGGTCTCAAGCAGACCCTCGCCAACCCGTGGGAAACCTTCGCCGACAAGTTCCCGATCGGCTCGACCATCGAGGGCGAGGTCAAGAACAAGACCGAGTTCGGCCTGTTCGTCGGACTCGACGGCGATGTCGACGGCATGGTCCACCTCTCCGACCTCGACTGGAACCGGTCGGGCGAAGAGGCGCTCGAGGACTACAACCGTGGCGACATGGTCAAGGCCAAGGTGCTCGACGTCGATGTCGACAAGGAGCGCATCTCGCTGGGCATCAAGCAGCTCGCCTCCGACAAGGTGGCCGACGCCGGCGACGTGCTGCGCAAGAACGCGGTGGTGACCGGCACGGTGACCGAGGTCAACGACGGCGGCATCGAGGTGACGGTCGGCGACACCGGCATGAGCGCCTTCATCCGCCGCGCCGACCTCAGCCGCGACCGCAACGACCAGCGCCCCGAGCGGTTCTCGAAGGGCGAAAAGGTCGACGCGCGCATCACGGCGGTCGACCGCAAGTCCGGCAAGATCTCGCTCTCCATCAAGGCGCTCGAGATCGCCGAGGAAAAGGAAGCGGTGGCCCAGTACGGCTCGACCGATTCCGGCGCCTCGCTCGGCGACATCCTCGGCGCGGCCCTCAAGGACCGCGAAAAGAAGTAAGGCTCGCGTCTCGAGCCGGCATTCCGAGGCCCGCGCTCCGGCGCGGGCCTTTTTCCTGGGGGGCATCGACTGCCTGGCCGACAGGCCCGGTGGGAAGCGCATCCGGCGCGCTTGACCGGCTACCCGGCTGGCCGTACCCGCGTCTTACGGGCCGGCGGGCGAGCGGCTGCAGCAGGGTATGACACCATGAAATTCCGCGACGTGATCTGGCGCAGCATGACCGGCTTTGACCTCGCTTCGGTCGAGGCGATCGCCGCGCAGGTCCATCCCGGGTTCTACGAGAGCCCCGAAGTGCTGGCCGAAAAGCACGCGCTCTATCGCGACGGCGCCTACCTGCTCGAAGTATCGGACCGGCCGGCCGGCTATGTGCTGAGCCATCCCTGGACCTTCGGTTCGGCGCCCGCGCTCAATGCGCGGATCGAGCGGCTGCCCGCCGATACCGACACGTTCTACATCCACGACCTCGCCATCCTTCCGGTCGCCCGCCGCGTCGGCGCCGCCGGGTTCATCATAGCAGCGCTCGAAAAGCATGCCCGGGCGCGCGGCTTTCCCACCATGACGCTGATCGCGGTCAACAATTCGCGCGGCTTCTGGGAGCGCCACGGCTTCGGCGTGGTCGAACTGCCCGCGCTGGCCGACAAGCTGATGACCTACGAGCCCGACGCGCGGCTGATGGCCAAGCCGCTGACCTGAGCGGGGCGGACGCTGCGCGCTGCCTTGCATTCGCCGGCTCGCGCCGGTTAAGTCCGCCCGACGATTTTTCCGGCGGCGCCATGAGCCTCGACAGCAGTACCGATACCGCGCACCTGATCCCGGCCAATGCCAGACTGCGCCGCTCGCGCCGGCTGTGGCGGGTGCTCGCCTTCCTCGCGCTTGCCATCGCGGTGCTGGCCGCGGTCGCGCGGTTCGGCATGGAACAGGGCGCGGTCGGCGACTCGATCGCCCGCATCGAGATCTTCGGCACCATCACCACCGACCCCCAGCGGGTCGCCGCGTTCAAGCGGGTCGCCGAGGACGACTCGGTCAAGGCGGTGATCGTCTCGATCAATTCTCCCGGCGGCTCGACCGCCGGCGGCGAGGAGATCTACGAGTCGCTGATGGCGCTGCGCGCCGAAAAGCCGGTGGTCGCGGTGATCCACGAACTCGGCGCCTCGGCCGCCTACATGACAGCGATCGGCACCGACCGCATCTTCTCGCGGCGCCTCTCGATCGTCGGCTCGATCGGCGTGCTTTACCAGCACGTCAACGCCGGCAAGCTGCTCGAGACCATCGGCGTCGATCTCGACAAGGTGCAGACCGGGCCGCTCAAGGCCGAGCCCGATTTCGACGAGCCGCTCGAGGGCCCGGCCCGCGAGTCGCTGCAGGCGCTGGTCAACGACAGCTTCGAGTGGTTCGTCGACATCGTTGCCGAGCGGCGCGGGCTGACCCGTCCGCAGACGCTGGCGCTGGCCGACGGCCGCATCATGACCGGCCGCGTCGGCATCGAGACCGGGCTGATCGATGCGGTGGGCGGGGAGGCCGAGGCGATCGACTGGCTGGAGGCCGAGCGCGAGCTCGCCGCCGACCTGCCGGTGCGCACCTGGTACCCGCTGCCCGACCGCAGCCTGTTCAGCATCTGGGACCTGATCCTCGGGGAGGCGCGGGCCAGCCTCGGCCTGCCGGCGCGCGGACCGATCGCGCTTGACGGGCTGCTGTCGCTTTGGCAGGTTGGCCCTTCCCTGTGAGGGGACGAGACCATCTGTCTGAACGCCGGGGGGCGCGATGATAAAATCGGAACTCGTCGAAAAGCTTGCGGCCGAAAATCCGCATCTGTTCCAGCGTGATATCGAGAACATCGTGAACGCGATCCTCGATAAGATCGGCGACGCCATGGCGCGCGGCGATCGGGTGGAACTGCGCGGCTTCGGCGCCTTCTCCGTCAAGAACCGGCCCGCGCGCGTGGGCCGCAATCCACGCACCGGCGAGCAGGTCGACGTGGGGGAGAAATACGTGCCGCAGTTTAAGGCGGGCAAGGAGATCAGGGAGCGACTGAACCGGTGATCTGCTGCCGGCTCAGCCCGTTCCGGGCACCCCGATGACAAGACGTCTCGTCGGCTGGTTCGTGCTGGTGCCGCTGTGCGCGGTGCTCGTCGTCTTTGCCCTGGCCAACCGCCAGCTGGTGACGGTCAACCTCAATCCCTTCGCGCCGCAGGACATCGCCCAGGCGGCCGCCGCCGCGGGCTACGGCGTGCCGCTGTTCCTCGTGATCTATGCCGTCCTGCTCGTCGGCGTGCTGCTGGGCGGTGTCGCGACCTGGTTCGCCCAGTCCCATCATCGCGCCGAAAAGCGTCGCTGGCGCCGCGAATCCGAGCGCCTGAGCCACGATCTGGAAGCCGCGCGGCGGGCTCCGGCCGTCTATTCCGACGACGACCTCGTCAACATCCCCTGAGCGTCATGGCGACTCCCCTCATCATCAAGATCTGCGGCATCAAGACCGAAGCGATCCTCGACACCGCAATCGAGGCGGGCGCGGACATGGTCGGCTTCATGCATTTCCCGCGCTCGCCGCGCCATCTCGAGCTCGACCCGATCGGCGAGATGATCTCGCTGTGCCGCGGCCGCATCGAGTCCTGCGTGGTCCTCGTCAATCCGGACAATACGCTGGTCGCCCAGGTCGCCGCGCTCGGCCCCGACTGGATCCAGCTGCACGGTCCCGAAACGCCGGCCCGGGTTGCCGCGATCCGAGACGAAGCGGGCATCGCCGTGCTCAAGGCCTGCGCCATCGGCGGCGCCGACGACGTGGCGGCGGTGGCCGGCTATGCCGACGTCGCCGACCGCATCCTGCTCGATGCCAAGCCGCCCAAGGGGGCCGACCGGCCGGGCGGTCTGGGCGACAGCTTCGACTGGAGCCTGCTCAAGCCGCTTGACCCCTCGCTGGGCTTCATGCTTTCCGGTGGCCTGACGCCGGAAACGGTGGGCGAGGCGGTGCGCATCGTCCGTCCCTTCGGCGTCGATGTCTCCACCGGCGTCGAGAAGGCGCCGGGGGTCAAGGACGCGGCGAAGGTCGCCGCCTTCATCGCCAGGGCCCGCGAAGCCGAGGCCGCTTAGAGGACGAGACGCCAGTGACCCAGTTCGGGGCCAATTCGCTCAGGACCGGCCCCGACGAGGCCGGCCGCTTCGGCCAGTTCGGCGGCCGCTTCGTCGCCGAGACGCTGATGCCGCTCATCCTCGATCTCGAGCAGGCCTATCGCGACGCGCAGGCCGATCCGGCCTATGCCGCCGAACTGCAGGACCTCGCCACCCATTATGTCGGCCGGCCCTCGCCGCTCTATCTCGCCGAACGGCTCACCGCCGAACTGGGCGGCGCGAAAATCTGGTTCAAGCGCGAGGACCTCAACCACACCGGCTCGCACAAGATCAACAATTGCCTCGGCCAGATCCTGCTCGCCCGCCGCATGGGCAAGACGCGGGTGATCGCCGAGACCGGCGCCGGCCAGCATGGCGTGGCCGCGGCGACGGTGTGCGCGAAATTCGGCTTTCCGTGCACCGTGTTCATGGGCGCGACCGACGTCGCCCGCCAGTCGCCCAACGTGCTGCGCATGAAGATGCTGGGCGCCGAGGTCCGGCCCGTCACGGCGGGCGCCGGCACACTCAAGGACGCCATGAACGAGGCGCTGCGCGACTGGGTGACCAACGTCGAGACGACCTATTACCTGATCGGCACGGCGGCGGGACCGCACCCCTATCCGGAAATGGTCCGCAATTTCCAGTCGGTGATCGGCGACGAGATCAAGGCGCAGTTCCTCGAGATGGAAGGCCGTCTGCCCGACGCGGTGGTCGCCTGCATCGGCGGGGGCTCCAATGCCATCGGCACCTTCCATCCGTTCCTCGACGACCCCGAGGTGGCGATCTACGGCGCCGAGGCGGGCGGCCACGGCATCGACGTGCCCAATGGCCACGCCGCCTCGATGACAGGCGGCCGGCCCGGCGTGCTCCACGGCAACCGCACCTACCTGCTGCAGGACGATGCCGGACAGATTCTCGAAGGCCACTCGATCTCGGCCGGCCTCGACTACCCGGGCGTCGGGCCGGAACATTCCTGGCTGCGCGACACCGGCCGCGTGAACTACGTGCCGATCACCGACCGCGAGGCGCTCGACGCCTTCGCCGCCTGCACGAGGGCGGAGGGCATCATCCCCGCCCTCGAAAGCGCGCATGGCCTCGCCCAGGTGATGAAGCTCGCGCCGACGATGGGCAAGGACACCTCGATCGTGCTTTGTCTTTCCGGCCGCGGCGACAAGGACATCGAAAGCGTCGGCCGGCACCTCGGCATCGCGCTCTGACGCGCGAGAGACG